>CAMLID010000017.1 GCA_946480055.1 uncultured Lysobacter sp.
CGGGCAGGATTTCCAGCACGCCGTCGGCGGCGACGCCTTCGCCGTGGCGGGTCAGGACCTTGAGCAGGGCGAAGATCACGTCCTGCTTGCGGGCGCGGGCGACGCCTTCCTGGATGCTCAGCTGGTCGGCCAGGTCGAGCAGTTTCGGCGCGGGCATGCGCTTGAGGTCGCCCAGCGAGTACTGCGGGAAGCCTTCCGGCACCTGCGGGTGCGGGCGCGGGACGAAGTTCTCGCCGTTGCCGCCGTCGTTGAACATGCCTTCGTCGCGCGGACGGCCGCTACGGTCGCCGCCACCACCACCGCCACCACGTTCGCGGTCGCGGCGGTTGCGGAAGCGGTCGCGGCGGTTGCCGCCACGGTTGTTGTCGAAGCCGCCGTCGCGCTGGGCGTTGCCGCCTTCGCCGCCACCACCGCCCTGCGGCGCGCTCTCGTTGCCGGACGGGGCCGGTGCGGAGTCGCCTGCGGAGGAAGCGGGGGCGGGAGCGGCCGGGGCTGCCGGTGCGGGGGGCGCAGCCGACGGCGGAGCGCTGGCGGCGGGAGCGGACGGACTGGCGGCGGCGGGAGCGGCGTCGGCTTTGGCGACACGCGGCTTGCGCACGCGCTTTTCGGCGATATCGCCAGCGTCGGGGGTGTTATCGGACAAGCAGGGAATCCTCGCTAAGGGGCGAGCGCTCGCAGGCAGCGAGCGGGACGTCGGGGACGTGGGTGGATGATGGTTTCGCGAGAGGGGGTGCGGCGCTGCCAGTGCTACGGTTCGGCGCCGGGTATGGCGAAACTAGCACTGCCGCTGCGCGGCGGCAAGCCTTATGGGGCTTGCCGTTCACGTTGCCGGGCCGGGCCCGGCGGCCTTCGCCCCGCGTGGCGCTGGCGAAGGCGGGGGCGATCAGATCGCCTTGTCGATCATCTGGGTCAGCAGGCTCTTGATGTTCGGCGGCGCGCCCAGCTGGCTGGAGTGGACCTGGCCGTCCTTGAACATCAGCAGCATCGGGATGCTGCGCACGTTGTAGCGAACCCCCAGCGACGGGAACTCCTGCACGTCGACCTTGACCACCTTGGCCTTGCCTTCGTACTGGTCGGCAAGCTGCTCGACGATCGGCCCGATCGCCTTGCAGGGGCCGCACCAGGGGGCCCAGAAATCGACCAGGACGGGCTCGGACGACTGCAGCACGGTGGCATCGAAGTCGGAATCGCCAGCATGCAGAACTTTTTCGCTCACGGGGGTGGTCTCCTGCGGGGGTACGCGCCCGTACGGAACGGGCTCATCTTGAATGGAACCCCGGGCGGGCCATGCCGGGCGGGGCCTTACTGTAAACTGGGGCGTTTCGCGGCACCTTCAAGGGCTGCGCCACGGCCTCCCAGAGGCAGAATGTCGGGTCGGCCATGGGGCCTGCCCGGCCCCGGCAGTCTGCTTCGCCGACGCCACCCACGCAAGCGCAGTTCTGCGCGCGGACCCTTAAGACGCATGAGCGACAAGCCTTTAACCGATGTAACGTTCTCCTCGTTCGACCTGCATCCCAGCCTGCTCGCAGGCCTCGAAGCCGCCGGCTTCTCGCGCTGCACGCCGATCCAGGCGCTGACCCTGCCGATCACCCTCACCGGCCGCGACGTCGCCGGCCAGGCCCAGACCGGTACCGGCAAGACCCTGGCCTTCCTGGTCACCGTCATCAACCGCCTGCTGACCCGCCCGGCCCTGGCCGAGCGCAAGCCCGAAGACCCGCGCGCCCTGATCCTGGCCCCGACCCGCGAGCTGGCGATCCAGATCCATAAGGACGCGGTCAAGTTCGGTTCCGAGCTGGGCCTGAAGTTCGCCCTGGTCTACGGCGGCGTCGACTACGACAAGCAGCGCGAGCTGCTGCAGAAGGGCGCCGACGTCATCATCGCCACGCCCGGCCGCCTGATCGACTACGTCAAGCAGCACAAGGTGGTCTCGCTGCACGCCTGCGAGATGTGCGTGCTGGACGAAGCCGACCGCATGTTCGACCTGGGCTTCATCAAGGACATCCGCTTCCTGCTGCGGCGCATGCCGATCCGCACCGAGCGCCAGACCTTGCTGTTCTCGGCGACCCTGAGCCACCGCGTGCTCGAGCTCGCCTACGAGCACATGAACGAGCCCGAGAAGATCGTCGTCGAGACCGAGTTCATCACCGCGGCCAAGGTGCGCCAGAAGGTGTACTTCCCGTCCGACGAAGAGAAGATCCCGCTGCTGCTGGGCCTGCTGTCGCGCTCCGAGGGCGCGCGCACCATGGTGTTCGTCAACACCAAGGTATGGGTCGAGCGCGTGGCGCGTTCGCTGGAACGCGGCGGCTACCGCGTCGGCGTGCTGTCCGGCGACGTGCCGCAGAAGAAGCGCGAGTCGCTGCTCAACAAGTTCCAGAAGGGCCAGCTCGAGATCCTGGTCGCCACCGACGTGGCCGCCCGCGGCCTGCACATCGACGGCGTCAGCCACGTCTACAACTACGACCTGCCGTTCGATGCCGAGGACTACGTCCACCGCATCGGCCGCACCGCCCGCCTGGGCGCCGAGGGCGACGCGATCAGCTTCGCCTGCGAGCGCTACGCGATGAGCCTGCCGGACATCGAGAGCTACATCGAGCAGAAGCTGCCGGTGGCCACGGTCGACGCCGACCTGCTGGTCGCGCTGCCGCGCAAGCCGCGCGAAGTGCCGGCGGGCGAGGAAGGCGAAGAGAACGAAAGCATCGGCGCGATCTTCAAGGAAGCGCGCGAGCAGCGCGCGGCCGATGAAGAGCGTCGTGGCGGCGGTCGCAGCGGCAGCCGCAGCGGCAGCGGCGGTTCGCGCGACGGTGGCCGTCGCGAGGGCGGTCTGCGCCGCGAGGGTTCGCGCAGCGAGCGTCCGCGTCGCGAGCCCGGCGCCGCCGCACCCGCTGCCACGGCAGAAGGCGCCGCACCGCGTCCGCCGCGTCCCGAGCGCAAGCCGCGTCCGGAAGGCGAGGCGGCTCCGGTCGCAGCCGCCACGGCGGCGGTCGAAGGCGAACACGCGCCGCGCAAGCGCCGTCGTCGTCGCGGCGGTCGCCGCATCGAGGGCGCCGAGGGCGCGACGGGGCAGACCACCCAGATCGCCGCGACCAAGGCCGCGCCGGCCGCCAAGTCCGGCGCCGCCAAGTCCGCTCCGGCGGGCGAGGGCGACGCCAAGCAGGGCGGCCTGCTCAGCCGCATCGGCCGCGGCCTGAAGTCGCTGGTCACGCGCGCGCCGCGTTCGCAGCACTGACGCAAGCGGGCGCAGGCCCGTGCCGCGACACGATACGGGCGCCCTGGGGCGCCCGTTTTCGTTGCGTCCGCGCCTGTGGCGACCGGACGCGGCAGGGGTGCGGCTTACAGCGCCCGGTTGAGGAACACGGTCCAGGTGTTGGGCGCGGTTTCCAGCAACTGCAGCACGTCCAGGTCGCCGTCGCTGTCGACGTCGAGCAACTGGAACTGGTTGCCGTAGTTCGGCGGCGGCGGCCAGCCCACGCCGAAGGCGCCGCCCAGGTTGGGCCAGGGCGCGAACACCCCGCCGCCGCCCGGTTCGAAATGCGTGCGCCGGCCTGCGCCGGCCGCGCTGCACCAGATGGTCAGGCGCCAGTTCGGCGGCGCGCTGCCCCAGGACGGGAACACGATGAAGCGGGCGTTGCCGTAGCCGGTCGAGCCGGCTGGGCAGCCGGTGGTGCCGATATTGATCGGCGGGTCGTACTGCTCGGCGCGGGCGCATTGGCTATGCAGGCCCAAGGCCAGGGTCAGGGCCAGCGCGAGTTGAAGCCGGGTCTTTTCCATCTTCTTCTCCTTAAGAAAGTGAAAACCGGAATACCGGACGCCTGCCGATGCGGTCCTGCGGGCGGCAGTGGTCGATCGTGGTGCCTTCCTTGTTGCACGACGTCAGGGCGTTGGCACATGGCCGGGTGCAGGCGGAAACGCTGCGCGCGCCGGCATTGCGTCCGGCCGACCGGTGCGCTGCGCCCGCGGTGGCCGGGGAGGGGTCGTAGGGACGGGGCGTCGACGACCCCGCCGTTGCGACCGTGTCGTCCGTGCCGACCGCAAGGCCACGCTAGTGCAAGCGCGCGCCGGGAAACGTGATGTGTTCTCGCGAATCGCTCATCTGCGATACTTCCGCCATGACCGTCCTGCGCTTCGACAACGTCAGTAAACGCTACAGCAGCGGCCACGAGGCGCTCAGCGAAGTCAGCTTCGATGTCGCCCCCGGCGAGATGCTGTTCGTCACCGGCCACTCCGGCGCCGGCAAGAGCACGCTGTTGAAGCTGATCCACCTCAGCGAGCGGCCCAGCCGCGGCGCGGTGCTGTTCGGCGACAAGAACCTGCTCAAGGTGCGCGGCCGCCGCGTCGCCCTGCATCGGCGCGAGGTCGGCGTCGTCTATCAGGACCACCGCCTGCTCGCCGACCGCAGCGTCGCCGACAACGTCGCCCTGCCGTTGCTGCTGCGCGGCCTGCGCCGCGGCGATATCGCCAAGCGCGTGCGTGCGGTGCTGGACAAGGTCGGCCTGGGCTCGCGCGAACGCGCGCTGCCGGGCGAACTGTCGGCCGGCGAACAGCAACGCGTCGGCATCGCCCGCGCGATCGTCGGCGAACCGCGCCTGCTGGTGGCCGACGAACCCACCGGCAACCTCGATCCGACCCTGTCGGCGGAGATCCTGGCGCTGTTCGCCTCGCTGCCCGAGCGCGGCACCAGCGTGCTGGTCGCCAGCCACGATCTGGCCCTGGTCAAACGCATGCGCAAGCGCGTGCTGGTCTTGAACCAGGGCCGCCTGGTCGACGACATCTCGCCGCAGGACCTGGCCGAATGAACGTCAAATCCGACGCGTCTTCCGATTCGCGCTCGCGCCTGGGCACCTGGGTCGACCACCACGTCTACAGCCTGGTCGCCAGCCTCGGCCGCATGCTGCGCAAGCCCTGGGCGACCGCGCTCACCGTCGGCGTGATGGCGGTGGCGCTGGCGTTGCCGCTGGGCTTGTGGGCGGCGCTGACCAACGTCGAGCGCTTCACCGGCGACGTCGAGCAGTCGCGCCAGATCGCGGTGTTCCTCAAGCCCGGTCTGGCTCCCGAGCGCGCCGGCGCGCTCGCCGACGAATTACGCGCGCGCCGCGACATCGCCGCGGTCGAGCTGCGCACGCCGGAACAAGGTCTGGCCGAACTGCGCGAGAAGAGCGGCCTGGGCGAGGCGATCACGACCCTGGACGGCAACCCGCTGCCCAGCCTGCTGCTGGTCACGCCCAAGGGCGACGAACTGCTGCTGGCCGAATCGCTGAAGACCCTGCCCGACGCCGATCTGGTCCAGCACGACGCCGGCTGGCGTCAGCGCCTGGACGGCTGGCTGCGCTTCGGCAGCCGTCTGGCCTGGGTGCTGGCGGCGCTGCTTGGGCTGGGCGCGTTGCTGGTGGTCGGCAACACCGTGCGCCTGGACATCCAGTCGCGGCGCGAAGAAATCAGCGTGCTGCAACTGCTGGGCGCGACCGACGGCTTCATCCGGCGTCCGTTCCTGTACCTGGGCGCCTGCTACGGCCTGGTCGCCGGCGCCTTGGCGCTGGCCCTGCTGACCGCCGCCGACTTCTCCCTGCGCCAACCGCTGGCGGAACTGGCGCGCAGCTATGGCAGTGCGTTCGCCCTGCACGGCTTCGACCTGCGCTACGCGGCCGCGATCGTCGTCGGCGCCGCGCTGCTGGGCTGGATCGGCGCCGGGCTGGTGACCGGGCACTATCTGCGCCAGACCCGGCCCACCGACACCTGATCGGCCGGCAGATCGGCCGGCTCGGATTTGCCGCCGGAGCGGCCGATCTCGTCGGGACGATACGCCAGACTCGGAATCGACAGCGTTTCGCGCCTAAACTCGGACTCCCTTCGCGCCGTCGTCGATAGCGACCCGATCCGTACCGCATGCACAGTCACGATCTACGCCATTTCGACAACGCCGCACCCCGGGTGATGGTCGTCGACGGTTCCAAGCTGGTACGCAAGCTCATCGGCGACGTGCTCGCGCGCGAGCTGCCGAACGTCGAGGTCGTGCCCTGCGGCAGCATCGCCGAGGCGCGCGCGGTCCTGGACGGCGGCGCGGTCGACCTGGTCACCACCTCGCTGGTGCTGCCCGACGGCGACGGCATCGGCCTGGCGCGCAGCGTGCGCGAGGCCGGCGGCCAGGCCTACGTGCCGGTGATCGTGGTCTCCGGCGACGCACAGGCGCACCTGGAATCGCGCCGCTTCACCGAAGACGTCACCGACTATTTCGACAAGTCCCTGGGCCACAGCGCGCTGGCCGCCTTCATCCGCGGCTACGTCCAGCCCGAGCCGATCCCGGGCGCGCGCGTGCTCTACGTCGAGGACAGCCGCGTGGTCGCGGTCGCGACCAAGCGCATGCTCGAACGCCACGGCCTGCAGGTGCTGCATTTCATCGGGGTCGAGGAAGCGCTGGAATACATGGAAACCCATCGCGGCAACGACGACGTCGGCGCCGACCTGGTGCTGACCGACGTCTATCTGAAAGGCGCGCTCAGCGGCAACGATCTGCTCGAACGCCTGCGCCAGGATTACAAGTACGGCAAGCGCCGCCTGCCGGTGCTGGTGATGACCGGCGACGCCAACCGCGACAACCAGAGCGAACTGCTGCGCGCCGGCGCCAACGACCTGGTGCTCAAGCCGATCGAAGAACGCCTGCTGGTCACCAAGACCCTGTTCCAGCTGCGTTTGTCGCGGCTGCCGGAGCGGAGCACGGCATGAACGGCGACGACGGCGAGCGGGTCAAGCTGGAGCCTTCGTGGAAGGCGCGCGTCGGCGATTGGTTCGCCCGCGACGACATGCGCGCGCTGTCGGCGTTCCTGCGCGAGCGCAAGGCCGCCGGCGCCCGCATCTACCCGCCCGGCCCGCAGATCTTCGCCGCGTTCGACGCCACCCCGTTCGAGCAGGTCAAGGTCGTCGTGCTCGGCCAGGACCCGTACCACGGCCCCGGCCAGGCCCACGGTCTGTGCTTCTCGGTCCAGCCCGGGGTGAGCGTGCCGCCGTCGCTGGACAACATCTATAAGGAAATCCACCGCGACCTCGGCCTGCCGCGCCCCGACCACGGTTACCTGATGTCGTGGGCGCACCGGGGCGTGCTGTTGCTCAACGCGGTGTTGACGGTCGAGGACGGCCGCGCCGGCGCCCACCAGGGCAAAGGCTGGGAGGGCTTCACCGACCATGTCGTCGACACCCTCAATCGCGAACGCGAAGGCCTGGTGTTCCTGCTCTGGGGCAGCTACGCCCAGGCCAAGGGCAAGGTCATCGATCCGCGTCGTCATCGCGTGCTCAAGGCGCCGCACCCCTCGCCGCTGTCGGCGCACCGTGGCTTCATCGGCTGCGGGCATTTCTCGGCCGCCAACGACTACCTGGCGCGTCAGGGCCAGACCCCGATCGACTGGTCGCTGCCGCCGCGCAGCGCGCTCTGATCCGGCGCCGTTCGGGCGTCCAGGAAACCGCCCCGGCCGGTACCGGCCCGAGACGCGGGATGGCCGCAGCGGCGTCGTCGGCCGCGGCTCAGTTCTTGCCGTGGGTCGCCATCAGGGCTTCGAGCGCGCCCTGATCGTCGTCGCTCGCGCTGACCGTCATGACCGTGGCGGCCTCGCTGTCCGCGCCGATCACGTAGGCGTGGCCCATGTTCGCGTCGATGTAGACCGACTCGCCCCGTTGCAGGGGCAGCGGATCGTAGAACTCGGTGTGCAGCACCACCGTGCCCTCCAGGACGTAGACGAACTCCTCGCCGGCATTGCGGGCGAAGGGCCCGAATTCGTTCAAGCTGTGCGCTCGCAGATGGGTCACGGCCGGGGTCATGCGCTTGCGGCGCAGCTCCGGGCACAGATAGAAGGACTCGTAGTTCTTGCTGTCGACGCGGACCGCATCGCGGACCCGGCCGATGCTGCGGCGTGCGGTCACCGTCGGCGCGCTGCCGTTTACGATCTCCTCGGCGAACAGCTCCGACATGCGGATGTTCAAGCGCTCGCTGAGCTGCTGCAGCTTGTCGTAAGTCAGCGACAGGCGGTCGTGTTCGATCTTGGACAGCGTGGACAGCGGAATCCCGGAGCGCTCGCTCATCTGCTTCAGCGTCCATTTGTTGCGCGCACGTAGCGAGCGCAGCAGGCCGCCGATGGTCGGGTAGGGCGACTTCATGGATGAACTCTCCGCAGCATGAAAACGGTTCCGGTTGCCGCGAAACGAGGACGGGACGCCGATGCAGCCTCGGAACAGGTGGTGGTTCAGTATGTGAAAAGTACACAAAACTGATGCCAAAAGTCAGCCTAATCCGTTGTTTGTCCGTGTTTTTTCGATTCGAATCCCAGCGCCGCCTCATCGGCTCGCGGCCGCGATCTGGGGCAGAGACATGCCTCCCGTGCGCCGATACGGGCCGAAAGGTCGAGCCTCGACGGAGTGCGAATTCATCGTCGTGCCGCGTCGCCGCACGCATTCAAGCCGCCACGCACAGCGGCCAGGTCCCTTGCGTCCTTCCCGGCCGAGTCGGGAGCGGGCACCCGGTCGCGCTCCGAGTACGGGATGATTGGCTCTGATTAGAGAAAAATAATCCTGATAAGGACTATTCACTAGAGCAGGAGCGTCTCGCTTGGGTGCTCCTCAGGCCGCCGTGGGGATTGCCGGCCGACGATGGGTTTTCGCCGGTCACCCGGGAGTTCGGGCACTTCGTGCGCAAAAACGGCATCGAACTTATGCAGTCTGCTCGTCGAGCACGGCTCGGAGCAACGCAGGCCATCGCCGCGACGCACATGCGAAGTCACAAATCTGCAGCTATTTATCAGATAAAAGTTGGGAATCAGGCCATTATATTTGCTGATTTAGAGAATATTGTCTGTTAGGTCCTGATTGGGTTACATTGGTCTCAATTGGCAAAAATGAGCATCGCAGCACGGACGCGGCCCTCAAGGATGTGGTCGGCGGTATGCAGCCGGAGTGCTTGGGACGAACGCAAGGTGGTCATGGGTATCGGTTGCGCACTGCGGTCGCGCCGCTGTCTTGGCAAACGCGACCGTTCACGTCCTGGGGTGTGGATGCCGAAGCGCCAATGGGCTCATGGACGCTGCAAATTCGCAGGTATGGGTCGCTGGTAGTAGAGCAGCTCCGAGCGCTCGATCCGCCAGCAACGAGAGGCTCCGCTTATGGGATCGCGATGATCGACGCCTTCGCCGCATTGCCGCCTTGCTCATCGATAGTCGGCTGCGATGTCACATTCGTTGATTGAGAGTCGGCTGTGCGATGTCACATTCGTCTTGTTAAGCAAGGGGGGTGTGTCCGTCGAGGTTCGTCTCGCTTCAAACCGCTCGACGGGCATAACGAAGCTCGATCGCATGTCTGCAGAGATCGCTATCGATCCGTGCCGACACCGCTTTAGCCGCACATTCGGATGAACGCCGACCCGGAAGATTCACGTTGCGCCATGCCGGGCTCCGTTTGAAACGTTCGTGGCCGCGGTTGGACGTTCGATCTGCCCATTCGCCACGGTCGATGAAAACGCAATCTCGTTCGCTCGCGCGCTTCAGCGGAAATGCGCGCTCAACACCGCACCGGCTTCGAGCAATGCCGCCGGCGAACCTCGCGGTGGCGCCAACAGCCGGAACACGACCGAGGGCAGCGCCGGCAGGCGCAGGATGCGCGGCGCCGGCACCAGGCCTTCGACGACCGCCGATGCGTTGAGGCAACCCACCCCCAAACCTGCCGCGATGGCCGACTGCAGACCGGCGACGCCGCTGCAGGTGTGCGCCACCGTGTGCGCGATGCCGCGCTGGACCAGCGCACGCACCGCCGTGCGATGTACGGCGCAGCTGTCGGGCAGCAGCACCAAGGGCAGGGGCTCGCCTTCGCGGTGGCGGAAGTGCGGCGCCGCCAGCCACGACAGCGCTTCGCGGCGCAGTGGGCGGCCACCGGCGCGGGCCGGCTTCACCTCCATCACCAGGGCCAGATCGTAGTCGCCGCGTGCATGGCCCTCGACGATGGCCGCGCTTTGCGCGACGGTCACCTGCAGGCGCAGTTGCGGGCATGCGCGTGCGACGTGGCGCAGCAGCGCGGCGACGTCGGCAGGACGAAAATAGTCGCTGATCGCCAGGCGCACTTCCGTGGTCGGTGCGGCCTGTTGTACGTCGCGCAGCGCGAGTTCGCCGATCTCCAGCAGCTGGCGCGCATGCGCCAACAGGCGCTCGCCGGCCGGCGTGGTCGTCACGCCGTTGCGCGAACGCAGCAGCAGCGGCGCGCCCGCGACGGCTTCGAGCTTCTGCAATTGTTCGCTGATCGCCGATTGCGAGCGGAACACCAACGCCGCGCCGGCGGAGATGCTGCGCGCGTCGACCACGGCGACGAAGGAGCGGAGCTGTTCCAGGTCCAGGCTGCGCATGCGCGGCTCCATGGGATAACTATCGGAATTCCCGATGGGTTCCGCCAGATAATCCAGCTATTCCGGCGGTCGGGGAGGGGCTAGTGTGGTCCTACCCCATCACCGGAACAAGTCCATGCCGCACATCGCCCTGCAGATTTCAGGAGCCCCGGATACCGCGCTGACCAAGGCGGTCGCCGCCGCCGTCGCCGACCTTACCGTCGAAGTCCTGGGCAAGCCGCGCGAGTTGATCGCGGTGACGATCCAGTACCTCGACCCGGCGCAGTGGATCATCGACGGCCGCCCGCTGACCGAGCACGGCCGCAACGCCTTCCAGCTCGACATCAGCATCACCGACGAGACCAACACCAAGGCCGAGAAGGCGCGTTATCTGGAGCAGGTGTTCGCGCGGCTGTCGGAGTTGATCGGCAACGTGCATCCGACCTCGTATATCCACGTGATCGACGCGCGTGCCGCGGCCTACGGCTATGGTGGCGTGACCCAGGAGCGGCGCTACCAGCAGGCCCTGCGTTAGACGCCGGGGCCGTCGCCGGCGACCTGCGCCAGCAGCCAATCGCGTAGCGCCACGACTTCCGCGCCCGGCGGGCCGCCGTCGGCGTAGACCAGGTTATGGCGGTAGCCCTCCAGGGTCGGCCCGAACGGCTGCACCAGCAGACCCGACGCGAGGTCGTCGGCGACCAGCGCCAGGCTCAGCAGGGCCACGCCCTGACCGGCGATCGCGGCCTGGATCGCGTGGCTGTCATCGGTGTAGCGCAGGCCGGCGTCGACTTCGACGCCGTGCAGGCCGGCGCGCTCGCACCAGCCGCGCCAGCTCGGCGTGCGCGCGGCGGGGTGGCGCCATTCCACGTGCAGCAGCGGTTGCGAGCGCAGATCTTGCGGCGCGTGCACGCCCAGGCGCGGGCTGCACACCGGGGCGAACACGTCGTCGATCAGCGGCAGACAGACCAGGCCGGGGTAGGGGCCGTGGCCGTAGCGGATCGCCGCGTCGGCGACGCCGGCGTGCAGGTCGACCGGGTCGTCGGAGGCGTGCAGGCGCAGGTCGAAGTCCGGGTAGGCGGCGCGGAAGGCGGCCACCCGCGGCACCAGCCATTTCGCGGTGAACGACACCGTCGCCGACAGGGTGATCGCGCGGCGTACGCGGCGTGCGGCGATCGCCGCGACCGCGGCGGCGAAGGCGTCGAAGCCCTCGCGCAGCACCGGGTAGAGCTGGGCCGCGTCGGCGGTCAGGGCGACCTGGCGGGTACGGCGCTCGAACAGGCGCACGCCGAGCTGGTCCTCGAGCAAGCGGATCTGGTGGCTGATCGCGGTCGGGGTCACCGCCAGTTCGTCGGCGGCGTGCTTGAAGCTGGCCAGGCGGGCGGCGGCTTCGAAGGCGCGCAGGGCGCCCAGCGGGGGCAGGCGGCGAGGGTTCATGGATGCATAAAACTCATCTGATGCCTGAGGAATAGGAGTTTGTCGGCCCGCCATATAGGACGTCAAATGGGCCCTTGGCCGCGCATGGCGATTCTGGTTCACGAATCGAGATGAGCAGGACTCATGCACCCACCCTCCGCGAGATGCCTCCATGACCCGTCTGCTCCACATCGACTCCAGCGCCCGCCCCCACGGCTCCGACCGCCACGCCCACGGTTCCCACACCCGCCGCCTCAGTGCGCGCTTCGCCCAGCGCTGGCAGGCGCTGCGTCCACAGGACCCGGTGGTCTACCGCGATGTCGGCCAGTCGCCGCCGGCGCCGGTGAGCGGGGCCTGGATCCATGCCGCGTTCACGCCCGCCGACGCGCGCGAGCCGTGGATGCATGAGGTTCTGGCCGAAAGCGACGCGCTGGTCGACGAACTGCTGCAGGCCGACGTGATCGTGGTCGGCCTGCCGATGTACAACTTCAATGTCCCGGCTCAGTTCAAGGCCTATGTCGACAACGTGGTGCGGGTCGGCCGCACCTTCGGCTTCGACCGCAGCCGCGGCGCCGAGCCGTACTGGCCCTTGCTGGCCGAGGCCGGCAAGACCCTGGTGCTGCTGGGCTCGCGCGGCGACTACGGCTATGCCGAAGGCGAGCGACTGGGACGGCTCAACCACGGCGAGGCCAGCGTGCGCACCGCGTTCGGCTATCTGGGCATCGTCGATGTCCACGGCGTGGCGATCGAGTACGACGAGTTCGCCGACGCGAGGCTGCGTGCGTCGATCGCCGAGGCCGAGGCCGGCGTCGATGCCCTGGCCGAGCGCCTGGCCGCGCAGCGCGGGCAGCGCGCCGCGGCCTGAGCGCGCACGCCGCGCTTTGCATTTCGCGACACCCGACCTAAGGTGGGCGGCCGATGCCGCCCCTCGCGGCCGCTTGCGAACCTCGCGACTTTGAGAACCGTTTCCGCCACCCGCTATGTCACGCCGCTGCGCGAAGGCGGTTCGCTGCCGGCCGTGGTCGAGGCCGACGACGACGGCCTGTACGTGATGAAGTTCCGCGGCGCCGGCCAGGGCCGCAAGGCGCTGATCGCCGAGCTGATCGCCGGCGAACTCGCGCGCGCCCTGGGCCTGCCGATACCGGAAATCTTGCTGGCCGAACTGGATCCGGAGCTGGCCCGCACCGAGCCCGATCCCGAGATCCAGCACCTGATCCGCGCCAGCGCCGGCCTCAATCTGGCGCTCGACTACCTGCCAGGCGCGGTCAACTACGACCCGCTGGTCGACCAGCCCGACGAAGCGCTGGCCTCGCGTCTGGTCTGGTTCGACGCCTGCGTCAGCAACGTCGACCGCACCGCGCGCAACACCAATCTGTTGGTCTGGCATCGGCGCCTGCACCTGATCGACCATGGCGCCGCGCTGTACTTCCACCACGACTGGGCCAGCGCCGAGCGCGCCAGCGCCGGCGTGTTCGCCCAGGTCCAGGACCACGTGCTGCTGCCGCTGGCGCGGCGCCTGCGAGAGGCCGACGCCGAACTGGCGCCGCAGATCACCCCGGCGCTGATCGAGCGTATCGTCGGCCTGCTGCCCGATACCTGGTTGCAGGACGAGCCGGAGTTCGCCGACGCCGATGCGCTGCGTCGCGGTTACGCCGACTATCTCAAGCGCCGGATCGCGCAGCGTGCCGGTTTCGTCGAGGAGGCCGTCCGTGCCCAATCGCGCTACGTATGACTACGCCGTGGTGCGGGTCGTGCCGCGGGTCGAGCGCGGCGAATTCGTCAATGTCGGCGTGCTGGTCTCGTGCCCGGGCGCCGGCTTGCTGGAAGCCGGGATCGAACTGGACGAGGCGCGTGTGCTGGCGCTGGATCCGAACCTGGACCTGGAGTCGCTGCGCGCGCACCTGGCCGCGATCGAACGCATCTGCCGCGGCGGTCCCGGCTCGGGTCCGATCGGCGAACTGCCTGCGCGCGCGCGCTTCCATTGGCTGACCGCGCGGCGCAGTTCGATCATTCAGATGTCGCCGGTGCACACCGGGCGCTGCCTGCGGCCGGAAGCCGTCCTCGATCATCTGCTGGAACGCATGGTCCGCCCGATCGCGCCGCAATCGCGCTGAGGCGCGACGCGCTCAGGCCGGCGGCGTCGCGTCGCCGGCGCTGAGCACCAGGGTGGTGCGGGTGCCGCGGCCGACCGCGGATTCGAAGCTCAGGGTCCAGCCCAGGTGTTCGCACAGGCGCGAGATCAGGTCCAGGCCGATGCCGCCGCCGTCGCGGCCGCCGCCGCCACGGGCGATGCGGGCGTAGATCGCGCTGATCTCCTCCGGCGTCATGCCGTGACCGGGATCCTCGATGACGATGGTCGCCGGCGCTTCCAGGCGCACCCGGATTTCGCCGCGGTCGCTGTTCTCGATCGCATTGCGCAGCAGATTGCCGACCGCGGCCTGCACGATCGGCAGCGGTGCGACGATCCCGCACGGCGGCAGCGGCGCCAGGCTCAGGCGCAGGTCCTTGTCGTGGGTGAGCTGGCGATGATCCTCGACGATTTCCGGCAGCAGCTGGTCCAAAGCGACGTGGTCGCTGACGCTGGTCAGGCGCGCCGGGTCCTTGGCCAATGCCAGCAGCAGCGAGATCAGCCGCTCCACGTCCTGGGCGGTGCGACGGACCCGGCCGAGCTGGTGGCGCACCGGCGCCGGCACGTCGGGCTGGTCCAAGGCGAGTTCGGCGGCGCCGGCGATCACCGCGATCGGCGTGCGCAGTTCATGGCTGGCGCTGTCGATGAAGACGCGCTCGCGTTCGACGAAGCGTTCGTTGCGCTGCAGGTACTCGTTGAGCGAATCGGCGATCACCACCAGCTCGCCGCTGGCCGCGTGCGGCACGTCGACGCGCTGGCCTGGCAGGTCGGGGCGCAGCCGCGCGATGCGCTCGGCCAGGGTGCTCAAGGGCTGCATCAGCCGGTTCACGCCCAGCGCGATCAGCAGCGCCAGCACCAGCAGGGTCGTGATCGCCGAGCCGGCGATGGTCAGGGCCATATCGAACTCGCGCGTCTCCAGCTCGGAGATGTCCAGCGCCAGGGTGACGCGGCGGCCTTCGAGGTCGCGCACCAGCACCACCCATTCGGCCTCGCCGACTTCGATGTCGTCGTGCACGCCGGGCGGCAAGGTGCGCAATTGCGGCGGTAACGAACTCGATGACGGGGAATGGTCGTCGTAGAGCTTGACCCCGGCGGTGTCGGTCCAGTGGTAGTCGGGATCGCTGTGGCTGCGCTCGATGAAGTGGTCGAGCTCGGTTTCCAGCAGGGTCTGCCAGACCAGGTTCTCGACGTGTTCGTTGACGATGAAGCCCTGCGCGATCACCGCGATCGACAGCAAGGCGGTGTAGCCGAGCAAGCCCAGCAGGATGCGCCGGCGCAGGCTGCTCTTAGCCGCCATGCGCGGCCTCCACGGTGCCCGGCGCGGCGATGTCGGCCAGGCGGTAGCCGACCCGCGGCAGGGTCTGGATCAGTTTGTTCGGATACGGGCCGTCGACGCTGCGGCGCAGTTCGTAGATGTGGGAGCGCAGCATGTCGCCGTCGGGCGGGCTGTCGCCCCACAGTGCATGTTCCAGGCGTTCGCGGGTGACGGCGGCGGGGCTGGACTGCATCAGCACTTCCAGCAGCTTGCGGCAGGCCGGATACAGGTGCAGGGCGCGGCCGCCGCGGCTGACTTCCAACGTCGTCAGGTCGTAGCGCAGGTCGGCGATCTGCAGCACGCGGCTGCGGCCGCGGCCACGCGCGCGCGCGACCAGCGCCTCCAGGCGCACTTCCAGTTCAGGCAGGGCGAAGGGCTTGGTCAGGTAGTCGTCGGCACCGGCGCGGAAGCCGGCGATCTTGTCGGGCAGTTCGTCGCGGGCGGTCAGCATCAGCACCGGGACCTCGTTGCCGGCGTCGCGCAGGCCGCGCAGCACGCCGTGGCCGTCCAGGCGCGGCAGCATCCAGTCCAGCACGATCGCGTCGTAGCGCTGGGTCACGGCCAGGTGCAGCCCGGTGGCGCCGTCGGGAGCGGCGTCCAGGGTGTAGCCGCGCGCTTCGAAATACTCGAACAGGTTCGCGACCAGATTCCGGTTGTCTTCCACCACCAGCACACGCATACGTGCGGATCCTCCTTCCCGCGGTTCCGACTGGCCAGTTTCGGCATGGCCGCGTCGGAGCGGCGTCGGAACCGACACGAACGATACTCCCACGCGCGCGGGGCGGCGGCGATCGCTGCCGTCGCCCGGACCGGGCGGTCGGCACCATGCGCGGTCAGCCGGCGTTTAGCTGCGCGGGCTTTGCGGCCTGCGTTTAACGAAGCCCGAATTCGGCTCCTACCGCTCTCCGACACGCACGTTTCGATCATCGCTGCGGCTTCCACTGAGTGCCGGTTCGCACCGGCCGCATTCGATGAAATCTCCCGCGGCGACCAAATACAGCATGAAGAGCGGCCCGTCCTGGCCGCTACACCATCCCGGTCTGGACCGCATCGCCGCGGCGCCGTCCACCCGCAACGAGCGTTTCCTGTTCGGCCATTTCTGGCTGCCGCTGCTGGCCTTCGCGGTCTTGGCGATCGGCCTGATGCTGCTGCACGGCGACGCCTGGGTGGCGGACCGCCTGTACGCCTGGCAGGGCCACCGCTGGGCGCTGCGCGACGCCTTCGTGACCCAGGGCCTGATCCATATCGCCGGCCGCGATCTCAGCACCGCGGCCTGGCTGGCGGTGGCGGCGACCTGGGTCGTCGCGCGCCTGCGCCCCGGCATGGCCGCGCTGCGGACGCCGCTGGCCTACCTGGCGCTGTCGACGCTGCTGGCCACGGCGCTGGTGGCCTGGATCAAGTCGTGGTCGAACATGGATTGCCCCTGGGACCTGCTGCGTTACGGCGGCGACCGGCCCTACGTCGGCCTGCTCGGACTGCGCCCGCTCGGTCTGTCGCGCGGGGTCTGCTTCCCGGCCGGCCATGCCAGCGGCGGCTATGCCTGGATGGCGCTGTACTTCTTCTTCCTGATGCTGCGCCCGCGCCTGCGCTGGTTCGGCCTGGCGCTGGGAATCGTGACCGGGCTGGTGTTCGGCGTCTCGCAACAGCTGCGCGGCGCGCACTTCCTGTCGCACGACCTGTGGACCGCGACGATCTGCTGGATGAGCGCGCTGGGCGTGTACCTGTTGTTCCGGCGCTACGTCGAGGTCGATGAGCTCGATCCGGCCGCAACGCCGGGCGATGAGTTCGCCGTCGATCCGGGCTCGCTCGCCGCGCACCGCCGGAGCGCCCCGTGAGCGCGATCGTCCGAGCGCCCGCCGGCCAACCGGGCCGCTTCGATGTCCTGCTGGCCTATCGCCCCGAGTTGAGTCTGGAAACGCTGGCGTTATTCGTCAGCCTGTTCTTCACCGTGTTCTGCAACGGCTCGTTCTTCGCCGCGGTGGCCAAGGCCGGCGCGCTGCATGGCCCCGGCGGCTGGCTGACCGCGCTGAGCCTGTTCGCGATGATCGCCGCGCTCAACATGCTGCTGCTGTGCCTGGTGCTGTACCGGCCGATCGCCAAGCCGGTCCTGATCGTGCTGCTGCTGACCACCGCGATGGCGGTGCGGTTCATGAGCGAATACACGGTGTATCTGGACACCGACATGATCCGCAACATCCTGCACACCGACGGCAAGGAGTCGGGCGAACTGGTCTCGTGGCGGCTGCTGCCCTCGCTGTTCCTGTACGGCGTGCTGCCGTCGCTGCTGGTCTGGCGCGTGCGCCTGACGCCGCGCCCGTTCAAGCGCGCGTTGCTGATCCGCAGTGCCTGCCTGGTCGGTGCGCTGGTGGTCGCCTGCGCCGCCGCGTTGTTGTCGTTCCAGAACCTGTCGGCGCTGATGCGCAACCACAGGGAAGTGCGTCATCTGATCACGCCGGGCAACTACGTGATGTCGCTGGCGCGGGTGGCGTTCGAGGACCAGGCCGGCAAGAATCGCGCACGCTCGCCGATCGGGCAGGACGCGAAAGTCGTCGGCCGCTCCGCGCTGGCCAAGCCGCGGCTGCTGGTGATCGTGGTCGGCGAGACCGTGCGCGCCCAGAACTGGGGCCTCAACGGCTACGCGCGCCAGACCACCCCGGAACTGGCCAAGATCGGCCCGATCAACTTCCCCGAGGTCAGCGCCTGCGGTTCCAGCACCGAAGTCTCGGTGCCGTGTATGTTCTCGCCTTGGGGCCGCGCCGACTACGACAAGGACCGGATCAAGCGTTCCGAGTCGCTGATGCACGTGCTCGAACACGCCGGCATCCAGACCCTGTGGCGCGACAATCAGACCGGCTGCAAGGGCGTGTGCGACGGCCTGGCGTTCGAATCCTTCGAACACGGCGACCTGGCGCCCTTCTGCACCGGCGAAGGCTGCTCGGACGAAGTGATGCTGCAGGGCCTGGACGCCGAGCTGAGCAAGCGCCGCGGCGACGTGGTGCTGGTGCTGCATCAGCTCGGCAACCACGGTCCGGCCTACTACAAACGCTACCCCAGCGATCTGAAACGCTACACGCCGGCCTGCGAGACCTCCGAGCTGGGCCAGTGCAGCCTGGCCGAGATCGTCAACGCCTACGACAATGCGACCCTGCACACCGACGCCTTCCTGGCTCGCACGATCCGTTACCTTGCCGAGCAGAACGGACGCGACGCCGCGATGATCTACCTGTCCGACCACGGCGAATCGCTGGGCGAGAACGGCCTTTTCCTGCACGGCGTGCCGTATGCGATCGCGCCGAAGACCCAGCTGCGCGTGCCGATGGTGATGTGGCTGTCGCCGGGCTTCGCCGCCAGTCGCGGCATCGATACCGCCTGCCTGCGTCGCGAGGCCGAGCAGCCGGCCAGCCACGACAACCTGTTCCACTCGGTGCTGGGCCTGATGCAGGTCAGCACGTCGGTGTACGACGCTAGGCGCGATCTGTTCAGGGGCTGCAGCCGGCCGGGCTGAAGCGCCGCGCTGCCGCGGAGGGCGCGGAATCGGAGTCGACCGCAACCGCGAGGCCCGACCTGTCTGGGCGTCCCCAACCCGCGGCCCGGTGATCCCGCGAGCATGGCTGCGCTCATCGGCTGGATCGTCGCCGGTATGCTGATCGGCTGGCTGGGCTGGGAACAGGCCCATCGGCTCGAACTCACCTTCCGCATGGCCGCGGCGGCTTCGGCGGCCCTCGGCCTGTATGCACTCACCCTTCCGCACACGCCACCGCTGGCACGCCAGCACAACGCGACGCTTGCGCGGATCCTGGGACTGGACGCGCTGCGGCTGCTGAAGTCGCGTTCGTACCTGGTGTTCTTCCTGGCGTCGATCGCGATCTGCGTGCCGCTGGCGTTCTACTACAACTTCACCAATGCCTACCTCAACGACCTCGGGGTGCGCGGCGCGGCCGGACTGCAATCGCTGGGCCAGGTGTCCGAAGTGCTGCTGATGGTGGCGATGCCGTTCCTGTTCGCGCGACTGGGCGTCAAGACCATGCTGGCGCTGGGCATGGCGGCTTGGGTCCTGCGCTATGGCATGTTCGCCTATGGCGATGCCGGCGGCGGGTTCGCGTTGCTGGTGATCGGCATCGTCCTGCACGGCATCTGCTACGACTTCTTCTTCGTCACCGGCCAGATCTACATCGACGCCCATGCCGGCCCGGAGTCCCGCAGCAGTGCGCAGGGCTTCATCACCCTGGCGACCTACGGCGTGGGTATGTTGATCGGCACCTTCCTGTCCGGCGCGGTCGTGGAGCACTACACCACGGCGGCGGGCCGCGACTGGCAGCATATCTGGCTGTTCCCGGCGGGTGTCGCGCTGGTGGTGCTGGTCGCCTTCGTGTTCTTGTTCCGCGAACGGCCTGTTTCCGCCACGGCAACCACATCTCCTTCCACGCACTGAGAATATCGACCGATGAGCAAGCTTGGCATCGCCATCGGTTGAGCGCAAGGTGACGAGTCTTGCGCCATTTCCTTGTCCACCATCATCACAACCCCGGAAGGACGCCCATGATGGACGCCGCCCTTTGCAGGATCGCGACCGCCGCGCTTGTGTTCCTTGCCGCACTGCCATGCTTCGCCCGCAATGCGCAGACCCCGGTCGAGTCCATCGCCGTGCAGATGTACACGCTGCGCAACGTCGCCTCGCTCGACGAGCAGCTGAAGATCGTGCAGGACGCGGGCGTCCATGCCGTGGAAACAGGCTTCACGCACGATGTCGCCGCATCGGAGTTCAAGCAGCTGACGGACAAGCACTCGATCAAGGTCACTTCGATTCACGTGCAATTGGCCGATCTGCGCAACGATTTCGATGGCGTGGTGGCGTTCAACAAGGCGATTGGCAGCACCACGCTGGTGATCCCCTACCTGCCGAAAGAGGATCAGCCATCCGATGCCGCCGGTTGGATTGCCCTGGGCAAGGAGCTGGGCAAGCTGTCCAAGAAGGTCCGGGCCAAGGGCATGACGCTGGCCTACCACAACCACATGTTCGAGATTGTCGATTTCAACGGCAAGACGGGCCTGGAACTCCTGTTCGAGGGAGCCGGCTCCAAGCTCAAGGTCGAGCTTGACGTGGGCTGGGTTTCGCGCGCGGGCTACGACCCGGTCGTCATGCTCGGCAAGTTGCGTGGCCGCGTGTTCGCGATCCACGCCAAGGACCATGCTCCGGCGGGCGAGGCCAAGGAGGAGGGCGGCTTCACTGCCGTGGGCAAGGGCGTCGTGGACTGGAATGCGGTGCTTCCTGCCGCCGCGAAAGCGGGGGTGCAGTGGTACATCATCGAACACGACCACCCGCTTGATCCGGCCGCGGTCGTCAAGACCAGCGCGGACTACCTGCGCGAACATCTGCCCGCAAACGCCAATCGCTAGTACGGACGCCCTCCATGTTGAAAGCCATCCTGACAGCCGCCCTGCTCTTCCCCGCCACGGCGCTTGCGGCCAAGGTATCTTCTCTGGCGGACGCCGCGGCGGGCGCCAAGGTCTATGCGACCAATTGCTCGGCCTGCCACGGCGCCAACCGCGCGGGCATCCCGGGAACATTTCCCGCGCTCACCGACGTGGGCAAACGGCTCAACGCCACGCAGGTCAAGGAAAAGATCAGGAAAGGCGGCGGACTGATGCCGCCGTTCGGCCATCTGTCCGAGAAGGATGTCGAGGACATCGCCACCTTCCTGAAACAGTAGGACGAGGGCGCGCGAATTCGTTCCGCGCCTTCCGCCTAAAGCGCGCGCACCCAGAGGTTGCGATAGCTGACCCTGGAATCGTGATCCTGCAGGTAGATCGGCGCGCAGCCATGCGGCGAGTACGAAGGCGCGCCGATGTATTGCGTCGTGCCTGACACGACGGTGTCGTTCTGCACGAGGACGCCGTTTTGCAGCACGGTGATGCGGGCGGGCGAAACCAGTCCGCCGCCTTCGGAAAAGTGAAGCGCCTTCCGGATGATGTCGTACGCCTGCCATTCACCCGGAGCGCGCGAGGCATTCACCAGCGGAATGGCTTGCTTGTAGATCGAAGCGGCCTGACCGTTGGAATAAGTCGGGTTGTTTAGCTGTCGAGCACCTGCAGCTCATAGACCTCCTACAGGAAGATTCCGCTGTTGCCGCGATGCTGGCCGTCGAAGCCTTTCGTTTCGACCGGCGTTAACCATTCGACATGCAGTTGGATGTCGCAGAAGCGCTGCTTCGCGCGGATCCCCTTACTGCCCGGCACCACGGCGAACGCCCCATCAGCGACGGCCCAGGGCGCCTTGCCGCCCGCTTCTCCCTCCCAGGCCGAAAGATCCTTGCCGTCGAACAGCACGACGGCGTCGGAGGGCGCGGCATCCCGGGGCGTGACCACGGCCACGGGAACGGCTTCCAGGCTTCGGTGCGGGCGGGATCGCGCGCCTGATCGCCTGTTGCCTGCGCGAGCGCAAGCACGGGGAACACGGCCAGCAGGCAGGCCGCCATCGGAATCGGTCTGGTCATCATGCCCCTCGGAAAGAACAGCTCAAACGAACCGATCCATCAAGTCGACCACGCAGGCGTGCCCGGCTCGTAGGGCACGTCGCCGTCATAGCGACCCGGCACGGCGACATATCGCAGCACCTGCGTCGCTCCGACCTGCGAGGTGAAGAAACTGAAGATGACGAGCTGCTTGATCATCGTGAAGTAGTGCGGCTTCGCCGGCTCCCCTTCGACTCGCTTCCTGGCTTTGGCATCCAGTGTGCGCAGTAGTGCAGTGCGGGCCTGTGGCTCCAGCGACAGGAAGCGGCCACCGGCGCGCTTGTCGATGTCGACCAGGCCCGCGCGGAAGGTCGCCTGATCCTTGGCGGTGTAGCAGTCGGTGACGAATTTCGCCATGAACATGCCCACGCCCGCGTCCTTCGCGCCCGGCGTCTTGGTCCGGGGCAGGATGGTCTCCGCGATCTCGTCCAACTGGGCCGCGTCGGCCTCGGAGAAGGCGTTCTCCCCGTTCGGAGTCGGCTCGCGCCCTTCGACAAAGGCCGGGATGCCGATCATGGCTGCGCCGGTGGCGGCGGCGATCATCTTCAGGAGTTCGCGACGATCCATCACAGGTTCCCCGCCTTGAGTTCACGCACGGCGTGGTCCGCTGCGCGCGCCGTCATCGCCATGTAGGTCAGCGACGGATTCACGCAGCCACTGGAGGTCATGCAGGCTCCGTCCGTCACATAGACGTTCGGCGCATCCCAGACCTGGTTGTGCATGTTCAGCACCGACGTCTTGCGATCCCGGCCCATGCGCGCGGTGCCCATTTCGTGGATGCCATCGCCTGGGGTGTAGCCACCGTCATACGGCTTGACGTCCTTGACGCCCGCCGCCTCCAGCATCTCGGCGGCGTCCGCCGCCATGTCCTTGCGCATAGCCAATTCGTTCTCGCGCAGGGACACGTCCATCGCCAGTACCGGCAGCCCCCACTTGTCCTTGCGGCTGCGATCCAGGCTGATCTTGTTGTCGTGACGCGGCAACACCTCGCCGAAACCCGTCATGCCGATCGACCAGCCACCCGGCTGGGACAACGCGTCCTTCAGATCGGCGCCGATGTTGAGCTCGGCGATTCCGCGCGACCACCCGGAGCGGCTGGCGCTGCCCTGGTAGCCGAACCCGCGGAGATAGCCGCGCTTGTCGTTGCCGACGTTGCGGAAGCGCGCAATGTAGAAACCGGCGGGGCGGCGTCCAAAGTAGTACTTGTCCTCGAAGCCATCGACCTTGCCGGACGCACCGGCGCCCAGATGATGGTCCATGATGTTGTGCCCCAGCTCGCCCGAAGAAGAGCCAAGCCCGCCTTCCCATACATCGGTGGCCGAGTTCATCAGCAGCCAGGCCGAGTTGAAGGCCGATGCGTTGAGGAAGATGACGTTCGCCGTGTACTGGTAGGTCTGGCCACTCTCGGCATCGATGATCTCCACGCCACGCGCGCGCTTGCGGTCCTTGTCGTAGAGCACTTCCTTGACGATCGAGAACGGGCGCAGCGTCAGGTTGCCCGTCTTCATCGCCGCCGGCAGGGTTGCCGACTGGGTCGAGAAATAGCCGCCATAGGGGCAGCCCATCATGCACTTGTTGCGATACTGGCAATTGACGCGGCCCTGCTCGGGCCTGGGCTCGGTGATGTGCGCAGTGCGCGCGTGAATCATGTGGCGCGTGCCGCCGAATGCCTTTTTGATCCGCGCCGCCACGTCCTTCTCGACGACGTTCAACGGAATGGGCGGCAGGAACTGTCCGTCCGGAAGGACATCCAGCCCCTCGCGGGTACCGGCGATGCCCGCGAACTTCTCCACGTGGTCATACCAGGGCGCGAGGTCGGCGTAGCGGATCGGCCAGTCGATGGCGATCCCCTCCTTGAGGTTCGCCGCGAAATCCAGCTCCGACAAGCGATAACTCTGCCGTCCCCACAGCAGCGAGCGGCCACCGACGTGATAGCCGCGCATCCAGGCGTACGGCTTGGTTTCCGTGTAGGGGCAATCCTTTTCTTCGGCCCACATCCCCATGGTGTTTTCGGCAAGGCCGTAACTGCGCTCCAGGACCGGGGCGGCCGCCTTCATCGCCTGGGTCGGCCGATTGCGATGCGGAAAATCCCACGGCTCCTTCATCGCGTTGACGTAATCCTTGACGTGCTCGATGTTGCGCCCGCGTTCCAGCATCAGGACCTTGAGCCCCTTCTCGGTCAGTTCCTTGGCAGCCCAGCCGCCGGTAATTCCCGAACCAACGACGATGGCGTCGTAGTGATTGCTTGTCATGGTTTCGTCACCTGGATGGATGCTTGTTTCAGACGTCGCAGAGGCGTACCGCCTCACGCAGCGAAGCGATGGGATCCGACGCTTCAGCCTCGAATTCATGCGCCAAGTAGCCGTCGAATCCGGCGTCGCGGATCGCGCGGCAGACGGCGGGATAGTTGAGTTCCTGGCTGTCGTCGATCTCGTGGCGGCCCGGCACGCCCCCCGTGTGGTAATGCTTGAAGAACGCGTGATGCTTGCGGATGGTGGCGATGACGTCGCCTTCCATGATCTGCATGTGGTAGATGTCATACAGCAGACCGAAGTTGTCCGACCCGATCCGGTTGCACAGCTCGACGCCCCATGCGGAGTGGTCGCAGAGGTAGTCGCGGTGGCTTACCTTGGAATTCAGCAATTCCATCACCAGCATGACGCCGCGCTTCTCGGCATGGCCGAGGATGCGCTTCAGTCCAACCTCGGCGTTGGCCATTCCCTCTGCGGGATCCATGCCGTTGCGATTGCCGGAAAAGCAGATGAGGTTGCGGTAACCGGCATCGGCCACCAGGTCGATGTGGCGGGTGTAGCGCTCCACCAGCTGGTCGTGGAACTCGGTGGCGGCGAAGCCTTTGGTCAGGCCGAGCTCCGCGCCATTGCACATCGAGCTGTGCACGCCATGCGCTTTCAGGGTCGGCCAGTCTTCCGGGCCGACCAGGTCGATGGCGGCGAAGCCGATGCCCTTCACCGTCTGGCAAAGCTGGGCAAGCGACTGCTGCGAGAACGCCCAGCGGCAGACGGATTGCTTCAGGTTGCCCTTGAGCGGCGCCGCAGCGGCGATCCTGGGCAGCATGACGGTAGCGGCAAACCCAAGGCCTCCCAATGCGACCGCGCGGAGCGCGCTTCGTCTTGTGAACTTGCGATCCAAGGGGCTCATCGCGGCATCCTCGCGTGACAAAGGAAAGTTTCCTCTGGAGAATCTTTCGAAACGTCGCTCAAATGCAATCAATTGCAAAGTAAAGCAAAAGTAAAGCAGTGGAATACTTCATTGCAAGACTTCAAGCACGGAATCTTGTGCTGCGCAGCACGCCAAGGCGGCTACGTCTGGAAAACGGACCGGAGCTCATCAGCGCCGCGCTCAAGGAGTGGGCATGCCGTCATGCCATCGAACTCGTCCGCATCCAGCCCGGCAAGCCGGTCCAGAACGCCTTTATCGAACGCTTCAACCGTAGCCGCCGAACCGAGGTGCTCGACCGCTTCGTGTTCACAAGCCTGGACGAGGTGCGGCGCATGACCGAGGACTGGCGACACCGCTACAACCATCAGCGCCCGCATCGATCGCTAGCAGGGTTGTCGCCTGCTGCCTTTGCTCAGGCACAATCCCCGTCAACCTCTACTTCTGAATGACTCGGAAAAACGCCGCGCTGCCGCGGAGGGCGCGGAATCGGAGTCGACCGCAACCGCGAGGCCTGACCTGTCTGGGCGTCCTCAACCCGCGGCCCGGCCGGAAGTTTCCCTATGCCTGTTCCCGAGGCTTGGTTCCCCACCTGACCGGATTCCCCAAGGGCCTTCGTTTGAGGGTATGAGTCGCCGTCTCGGACGGTTGAGCGTTCCCGATCTAGCAGGCCTTGCCGCAGGCGGATCACTATCGTCTTGACTATTCCGACGTGCGGCGAAGGAGGCTCGGGGGCTCATGTCGGCGACAGTGCAGGTCGCGTTTGCGCGTGAAACAGTGCGCTTCGATCCTGTACACGGACCGATCGAGCGCTGGGCTGCGTGCTCGCCCGACTCAATCGCGGCGCTCTGCGGTGAGCAGTCACTGGACTACGCCGAACTCAACCGCCGTGCCAATCGCCTGGCGCGGCACCTGCGTGCCTTGGGAGTCGGGGAGGAGGTCTGTGTCGGCGTTCTGATGGAGCGCTCGCTGGACCTGCCCGTGGCATTGCTGGCGGTATTGAAGGCCGGGGGGGCGTTCGTACCGCTGGATCCCACGTATCCGGAGGAACGGTTGGCGTTCATGCTCGCCGACACCGCCGCGCCTGTGGTCTTGACGCAGTCATGGCTGCGGGAACGGCTGCCTCCCATTGGCCATGCCAGCGAATGCGTATGCATCGATACGGTGTGGGGCGCGCTGACGGAGGTGGCGGCGACCGATCTCGACACCGAGGTCGCAGCCGAGCAACTCGCTTACGTCATCTATACCTCCGGCTCGACCGGCAGGCCCAAAGGCGTGGAGCTGCTGCATCGGGGGCTGGCCAACCATGCGGCATGGTTGCGGGACACCATCGCCATCGTTCCCGACGACCGCATCCTGCAGTGCAATTCGATCAGTTTCGACGCCACGCTGGTGGAGTTCTTCGCGCCGTTGCAGAGCGGCGCCGCGCTGGTGCTGGCCCATCCCGAGCGGCAACTGGATATGCCGTACCTGGCTGCCTTGATCGAGGGGCAGCAAGTGACCTTGTTGAACTGCGTGCCGTCGTTTCTGCGCGGCCTGCTCTCCGAGCCCTCGCTCGTCCCTGCCCGCTTACGCTACGTGGCCTGCGGCGGCGAAGCGCTGACGGCGGAACTGGCGCACCGGTTGTGTGAGATCGCGCCGGGCGTGCGGCTGGGCAACTTCTACGGGCCGACCGAAACCACCATCGACGCGACGCACTTCGAGGTACCTCCCGAACTGGCGTGCGATGCGGTCGTGCCGATTGGTCGACCGATCCATAACGTCTGGTGCGAAGTGCTCGATGCGGAACGTCGCCATGTGCCACCGGGCGTCGTCGGCGAGCTGCACGTGGGCGGTGCGGGCGTGGCCCGCGGCTACCGTAACCAGCCACGGCTGACGGCCGAGCGCTTCATCGATCATCCCTCGCGTCCCGACGCACGCATGTTCCGCACCGGCGACCGGGTGCGCCAGCGTGAAGACGGCAACTTCGACTTCATCGGGCGCACCGATACGCAGGTGAAGGTGCGGGGTTATCGGGTCGAGCTGAGCGAGGTGGAATCGACATTGGCGGCGATCGATGGGGTCGAGGCGTGTGCGGTGGTGTTGCGCGAGGATGCGCCAGGCGAGCCGCGGCTTGTGGCCTATGCGTCGGGCGTGGATCTGAAAGCCGACGTGCTGCGCGAAGCGCTGCGGCAGCGATTGCCCGGACACATGGTGCCCTCTGCCTTCGTGCTGCTTCAGCAGCTGCCGATGCTGACCAGCGGCAAGCTCGATCGAGCGCAACTGCCAGCACCCTCGCGCGAATCCCTCGCTCAGCAGGCCTTCGAGGTGCCGCGCGGCGAACTCGAGCAGGAGGTCGCCGGTATCTGGCATGCGTTGCTGGGTCTGGGGCAGGTTGGCCGCGACGACCACTTCTTCGAACTCGGCGGGGACTCGCTGCTGCTGGTCGCAATGCTGCACCGACTGCGCCAGCGCGGGTGGACGGTGGATGCTCGCATGGTATTCGCCCATCCCACGCTGGCGGCTCTATGCGCCGCGATGGCCGCTTCTCGACCACCCGCCATAGCTGCGGTGCCTGCGTCGCGTGTGCCCGAAGACGCTATCGTCCTTAGCCCCGGGATGTTTCCGTTGCTCGATCTCGACGCGCAGGAACTGGCGCGGATCGTGGCCGAGGTTCCGGGCGGCGCGGGCAACGTCCAGTACATCTATCCGCTGCTGCCGCTGCAGGAGGGGATGCTGTTTCATCACCGCCTGCAGCAGCGGGGCGATGCCTACCTGTCGAGGTGGTTGCTCGCCTTCGATTCAAGCGAGCGCGCGGAGCGGTTCCTTATCGCGCTTCAACAAGTCATCGACCGCCACGATGCTTTCCGCACGGCGATATTCTGGCGTGGCCTGTCGCGGCCGGTGCAGGTGGTACTGCGTCACGCGCAACTACCGGTAGTCAGGCTTCGCGGCAGGCGCCATGGCCGCGCGCGCCTGTTGGCGCGGACCGATCCGCAAGTTCGACGCATGGTGCTCAACGAGGCGCCGCTGTTCTCCGCGACCATGGTGGTCGACGAAGATGGCTACGGTTGCACGATCGCCTTGCTGTCGCACCACATCATCAATGACCGCGTGTCCGAAGATTTGCTCTGGGATGAGGTCGCGGCGATCCTGGCGGGCGCGTCGGAAAGCCTGCCCGAGCCTGTGCCGTTCCGTACGTTCGTCGGCCAGACCTTGTCCCGCGACCAGGCCGCCGCGAAAGCCTACTTCGAGCGCGAGCTCGGCGATCTGTCCGAACCCACGACCCCGTTTGGGCTGGTCGATGTCCGCAACGATGGCAGCCATGCTTCGGAAAGCCGGATCCGGCTGGATCCGGCGATGTGCGCGCGGCTGTCCGCAACGGCGCGCGTGGCAGGCGTCAGCATAGCTGTGCTGTTCCATGTGGCCTGGGCGATGGTGCTCGCGCGTTGCAGCAACACCGACGACATCGTTTTCGGCACCGTGCTCTCCGGTCGCCTCGCCACCGGGGACGAGGCCAGCGGATGTGTGGGCCTGTTGATGAACACGCTGCCGTTGCGCATCAAGCTGGCGCAACGCAGCGTGCGTCGGACCGTTGCGGCAGTGCATGAGCAGTTGGCGGAGTTGGTGGAACACGAGCACGCGTCGTTGGTGCTCGCGCAATCCTGCAGCGCCGTGCAGTCGCCATCGCCGCTGTTCAACTCCTTGCTCAATTACCGCCACAGCGACGGTGGGCGCTTTGAGCCCGGTAGTGGCGTAGCCCGCAATCCGAGTCTGTTCGGCCTCACCCTGCTGTCCGACGAGGAACGCACCAACTATCCGATCTCGCTGACGGTAGACCAGTCCAGCGACGGCTTCGCCATCACCGCTCAGTGCACCACTGGGGCCGAGCCGGCGCGTATCGCCGCGTATGCGTCCACAGCGATCAAGGCCCTGGTGTCGGCATTGGAGGGCGGCGGTGATGACGACATCACCACACTCGACGTGCTGCCACGCGATGAGTACAGGCGACTCGTATTCGACTGCAATGCGACCGATCGCCCGCTGGGGCGGGCGGGTCGGGTCGTGGATCAGCTGGCTGCGCAGACGGCCCGGCATCCCGATGCACCGGCTCTGCGCTTCAACGACGAACGATTGAGCTATCGAGAGCTCTGTGCACGCGTGGAGCGGACTGCGTGCTTGTTGCGCGCGCGCGGGGTGGCGCGTGGCTCCCGAGTCGGTGTGCGTCTGCCGCGCGGCACGGGGATGGTGGTGACGCTGCTGGCGATCCTGCGGGCGGGCGGTGCCTACGTGCCGCTCGATCCCGAATATCCGTGCTCGCGTCTGGCCTACATGGCCGGCGACGCGGCATTGGATCTGATCGTGGGCGTCTCGGGGCGATGGGGGGCGATCGTGCCCCCGGAGCGCACATTGCATCTCGCCGACTTGATCGCAGAAGCGGACGGCAGGGCCGACATCGAGTGGGCTGCGGATCCGGAACGCGATGCACGCGAAGAAGACCCCGCCTATGTGATCTACACCTCCGGTTCGACGGGGACGCCCAAGGGTGTCGTCGTGCCGCATCGGGCGCTTGAGAATTTTCTCGCCAGCATGGCGTCCGCACCGGGACTCACCGCGTCCGACCGACTGATGGCGGTAACGACGCTCAGTTTCGACATCGCCGTGCTGGAGTTGCTGCTGCCCTTGTGCGTCGGCGCGGAGGTGATCGTCGCCAGCCGTGAGGTGGCAATGGATGGCGTCGCGCTGCGCGGCCTGTTGGAATCCAGCCAGGCGACGGTCATGCAGGCCACTCCGGCGACATGGCGAATGCTGGTCGAGGCCGGCTGGCAGGGCGGCGCCCATTTCAAGGCTCTGGTCGGTGGCGAGGCCTTGGCCGACGACCTGTCCAAACAGCTGCCCGCGCGCAGCGGAGCAACGTGGAACCTCTACGGCCCGACCGAGACCACGGTCTGGTCTACGTGCTGGCAGGTCAGCCCCGACCGTGCCATATCGATCGGTCGTCCCATCGCCAATACCAGCATCCATGTGCTCGATGCCCACATGCGCCCGTGCCCGCTCGACGTGGCAGGCGAGATCTACATCGGGGGCGTCGGCCTCAGCCTGGGCTATCACGATCGCCCCGAGTTGACCGCACAACGTTTCGTCGACGATCCGTTCGATAGCCGGCCGGGTGCGCGCCTGTATCGAACAGGAGATCGCGGGCGCTGGTGCGCCGACGGCTTGCTCGAGCATCTGGGGCGGCTGGACTTTCAAGTGAAGCTGCGGGGGCACCGCATCGAGCCCGGAGAGATCGAGGCCCGGCTGCTCACCCATCCGCAGGTAGCGCATTCGGTCGTGGTGGTACGGAAGGAAGCTTCGGGAGATCCGCGCCTGGTGGCCTATGTGGTCCCGGTGGCGGACGAGCCGGACGCGAACGCCTTGCGCACACACCTGCGTGCGGCGCTCCCCGAGTACATGGTGCCCAGCCACATCCAGTTCCTGCCGAGCTTGCCGCTGGCGCCCAACGGCAAGCTGGACCGCGCCGCCCTGCCGGCGCCCGACGCTGCACAAACCGGTGCGAGCTTCGAGCCGCCATCCGGCGACATCGAACTGGCGATCGCCGACATCTGGAAGGAGCTGATCGGTGCGGTGCAGGTCGGGCGCCACGACAACTTCTTCGAGCTGGGCGGCCATTCCTTGTTGGCGATGCGGGCCGTTGCACGGATCGAAGCATCGACCGGCTGCAGGATCACCATGCTTCAGCTCGCAACCGGCAGCCTGCATATCCTCGCCAAGCAAGTGGTAGCGAACTCGCGGCCGCGAACGCTGCGCTCGCTGGGCGGAATGTTGGAACGTGGTTGGCGCCGGCTGCGCACCGCGCTGTTACGCATCAGTCGCGCGGCGCGGATTTCCTAACCCGACCCTGGGCGGCTTCGTTTCCCGGAGATGCCTCGGCTCGGTCCCCGCGTCGGCCTGAAGGGGCTGGACCACAGGGTCGGCTGCGGGCGTGGAACCCAAACGAGGTAGGCGACTGCCTCTGCCTTTGCGCGCAGGTTTGAGCGTCTCATCGCATGCGATCGTCTTTCGCAAGCTTGCCGACGCGCATGACGCAAAGCGCAGCCAGCAGCAGACTGACGCCGCCGATCAACATCGCGCAGATCGGCGCATTGCCGAAGAACGTCTTCAACAGGAAGCCGAGGATGCTGGCTGCGAGCAATTGCGGGATAACGATGAACAGATTGAAGATGCCCATGTACACGCCCATCTTCCCCGCCGGCACGCTGTCGGACAGCAGTGCGTAGGGCAGCGACAGGATCGATGCCCAGGCGAAGCCCACGCCGACCATCGACAGCAGCAGCCAGTGTGGATCGCGGATCAGCAGGAACGACAGCAGGCCGCAGCCGCCCAGGACGAGATTGAGCATGTGGCTCAGGCGCAGGCCGAGCCGGCGCGTCATCCATGGAATCAACATCGCGGCGAGAACGGCGAAACCGTTGTAGGCGGCGAACAGCACGCCTGCCCAGTTCGCGCCGTCGTTATAGGCGGCCGAGCGCGTGTCCTCTGTGGCGAAATGCACGCCGGTCACCGCCGCCGTCGTGTAGATCCACATCGCGAACAGCGCGAACCAGGAAAAACACTGCACCGGCACGAGCTGGCGCATGATCGTGGGCATCGTCAGCAGATCGGCGATGATCGCGGTGATCGGGTCGCGCGCGCGGCTGTAGCCGGCGATCAGCTGTATCGCGCCGTAGGCGAACAGGCCGGCGGCAAGCAGGTGCAGGCGCGCATCGGTCTGGCTCAGGCGGATCGTGAGGAAAGCGGCCAATCCTGCTGCGCACCAGAGCATGCCTGTGTATCGCACGTGCGCCGGCAACGGCGGTGGAGGCGTTGCCGGCTTCGCGTCCTCGAATGCGGCGAGCGCGTCGGGCGGATACTCGCGCGTCGACAGCACGGTCCAGGCGAGCGTGCCGAACAGGACGGCGGCGCCGAGATAGAACGCCAGCTTCACCGTGTCGGGAACCCCTCCGGCGGCGGCAAGGTTGCTGACCCCGCACTGCGCGAGCAACCAGGGCAGCAGGCTGGCGATGACGGCGCCGGCCGCGATGAACATGGTCTGCATCGCATAGCCGGCCGGCCGCTGCGACGACGGCAGCTGATCGCCGACGAATGAACGCAACGGTCCCATCGAGACGTTGATCGCGGCATCGAGGAGCCACAGCAGCGCCGCCGCGCTCCACAGCGTCGGCGAATTCGGCATCGCGATCAGCGTCAATGCGGCGATGATGGCGCCAGCGAGGAAGTACGGCCGGCGCCGGCCGAGCCGGCCCCACGTGCGATCGGAGCAATAGCCGATGATCGGCTGCACGAGCAGTCCGGTCAGTGGCGCGGCGATCCACAGCGCGGGAATGTCGTCGATGCTGGCGCCGAGGGTCTGGAAGATGCGGCTGACGTTCGCGTTCTGCAGCGCGAGGCCGAACTGCAGCCCCATGAAGCCGAAGCACATGTTCCAGATCTGCCAGAAGCCGACCGGGAGCCTGTTCGTCGTGGTTGGCGTGGACATCTGGCCGGGCCGTGCGGCGTTCGCGGCGGCGTCGCTCAGCGCCGCTTCGCCGCAACGGGCGCGAGCCCGCCCGACTGGCGGATCATCAGTTCGTAGGGCACGCGCACGAGCGCACCGGCCTGCGGATCGCGGATCGCGGCGAGCAGTTGCTCGGCGGCGATGCGGCCCATCTCGCGGCACGGCTGCCGCACTGTGGTCAGGCTGGGCCAGATCTGGCGCGAGGCCGGCGTGTCGTCGAAACCGAACACGGACAAGTCCTGCGGGATGCGCATGCCGCGTTCGAACGCCTCGTGCATGACGCCGCAGGCGCTGTCGTCGTTGGCGGCGAAGATCGCGGTGGGCGGATGCTTCAGATCGAGCAGTTGCCTTGTGCCGGCGACGCCGTCGTCAAAGGTGAAACCGCCATCGACGACGAGTTCCGGATCGTAAGGGATGCCTGCGCGGCGCAGGCCGTCGCGATAACCGGCCAGGCGCCAGGCGCGCCCGCCATGCGGAGGAGGGCCGGCGATATGGGCAATGCGGCGATGACCGAGCTCGACCGCGTGCGCGATCATGTCCGCCGCCGCCTTGCGCTCGTCGAGGATGGTGCCGATGCGCGCGTGGCCGAGCTTGGCCTTTGCGGAGATCGTGGCGTAGCGCACGCCGAGGGCGTCGAGACGATGCAGCAGTTTGACATCGTCGGCGAAGGGCGGCACCAGGATCAGGCCGTCCGGACGATACTGCGCGATCGACTCCTCCACCGCACGGATGTGGTCGGCATTGGAGTACTCCAGCGGCCGCAGCATGGCGCTGTAACGCTGGCGCTCGCAGGCGACGAGCATGCCGACGATGATCTCCATGATGTAGCTCGATGCTGCGGCGGGATCGTCGTACACCAGCGAGATCAGGTAGGAGCGGTTTCCCGCCAGGCTGCGCGCCGACGGATTCGGGCGGTAGTTCAGTGCCTCGGCCGCCGCCTCGACCTTCAGACGGGTCTTCTCGCGCACGTTCGGTTCGTGGTTGAAGACGCGCGAGACGGTTTTCATGGAGACGCCGGCGGCCTGGGCGACGTCTTCGATTCTGGCGCGCATCAATGCGTTTCCGAAGGGCAGGTGGGGCGAATCATGTTATCGCACACCGCGAGGCCGGCAGGCGAGATCGCCGCGAGGAGTGCGGCTGCGCCGGTGTCCGGTCCGTGGGAGCCGTCGCGCAGATTTGTTGCTGCGGTGCGGCATCCGCGCATTCCCGGGAGCGCCGACATGACGCCGCACCAGCAAATTGGCAGCGCTGTCATTTGACAATTGACAGCGCTGCCATTCCGGCGTATCACTCGCTCCGCTCCACACCGGCCGGCGGCGGATACCGCCAGAAGAGCTGGAAGACGGGAGCGTCCGAACTGGAGGGAAGAGGACATGGCGTACCGCTTGCACGCGCTGTATGGCGCGATTCTTGTCGCGCTCGTTTCATCAACTGATGCTCTGGCCGGACCTGCCGGTCAGGCGCAAGCCGCGGATCCCGCGCAACCGCAGACGCCCGCGGCAGCCGCGCCGCAGGAAAGCGCGCCCAAGACACTCGACGCGATCGTCGTCACCGGCACCAAGCGCGAGACACCGCTGCAGAAGACGCCGGTCGCGATCAGCGCGCTCGACGCCGACACGCTCGATAAGGAGCGGGTGATGACGGTGCAGGACCTCACCAAGCTGGTGCCGAGCATGCAGGCCACCCGTCAGGGCGACCATGACGTGATCACCATGACCCTGCGCGGCATCGGCAACGATCAGGCCAAGACCGAATACGCCGATCCGGAAGTGGCGATCTTCGTCGACGGTGTGTATTCGCCTCGCGCCGAGGCCGCCGCCGGTCTGCTGCTGGACGTGGCGGCCGCGGAAGTGCTGCGCGGTCCGCAGGGCACGCTATGGGGCCGGAACTCCACGGTCGGCGCGGTCAACTTCCGCACCGCCACGCCGGAGATCGGCAGCTACTTCGGCAACGCCCAGCTCAGCGTCGGCAACTACAACGCGATCGGCGCGCGCGCGGTGGTCAATCTGCCGATCAGCGACACCTTCGCGATGCGCGTCGCGGTTGCGCAGGAACAACATGACGGCTATGTCGACTATCAGGATCCGGTGGGGCAGATCCCCTCGGTCGACGCGCAGCGCACCGCCTATGCGGCGGCCGGCGGCGATCCGGCGACGTTCCGGCCGATCAATCCGAACCAGTACGTCACCGGCGGCGACAAATACAACGCCCAGAACCAGTCCGCCGCGCGCGTGAGCGCATTGTGGCAGCCCAGCGATGCCTTCAGCTGGAATCTGGCGCTGGAGTATTTCCGCGACCGCGGCACGCCGAGCATGAACCTGATGCAGCGTCCGCGGGCCGGTCAGGACTTCTGGTCGGCGCTGATCGACACCGCGCCGTACATCGAGCGTGATTCCTACGCGCTGCGCAGTCGCATGGACTGGGACATCAACGACGGCCTGCGGCTCTCCTACATCGCCGGCTTCAGCCGGTTCGACGGCCGTTCCACCTACGATCAGGACAGTGGCGTGCTGGTGCCGACCTGTTTCGCCTGCGGCCCGGCGCAGTACCAGGAAGACCGCACCAACGATTCCGAATACAAGAGCACCAGCCACGAGTTCAACCTGTCCTCGACCGGCGAACAGACCGTCGACTGGATCGTGGGCCTGTACTACGCCGCCGAGAAGAATTCGATCCGCTTCGACATTCCGATCTTCAACGGCACCCAGGAAGGCACCGTCGCCTGGCAGGGCTCGTTCATCCAGCCCAAGGAAACGGTGGATTCCTACGCCGCGTTCGGCCAGGCCACCTGGAACGTCAACGACACCTGGCGCCTGACCGCCGGCGCCCGCTACACCGACGACACGAAGAAGAACGTCGGCGGCCGCGGCTGGGGCTGGGCCTACAACCCGAACGTGCCGCAGGTCCCGATTTCCCCGGGCACGTATCCGAGTCCGCAGAACGGATTCAACATCTCCACCGTCAACGACGGTGAGTACGGCCACAGCCAGGTGACGTGGCTGGCGCGCACCGATTTCGATGTCGGCGAGAAGGGGCTGCTCTACGCCAGCGTCTCCACCGGTTACAAGTCCGGCGGTCTGCAGGACGGCGGCGCGACCTACAAGCACGAGGAACTGACCAACTACGAGATCGGCGGCAAGTTCAGTTTCCTGGAAGGGCGCCTGACCTGGAATAGCGCGATCTACTACATGGACTTCAAGAACTTCCAGTTGTCCGCGCCGGTCACCTTCCCCGACGGCAACCGCGGCCTGGGTTTCAACAACGTGGAAGGCAGCACCAAGGTGTGGGGCTACGAGAGCGAGCTGTCGGCGCTCATCGGCGAGAACGACCGCGTCAATCTGACGGTTTCGGGCATTCCGAAGAAGGACCTGGGCAGACTGCTGTACGCAGGCAGCAACGACTACCAGGGCCTGCCGGCGTGCCCGCCGGCGTCGGGCATCAGCAACTGCATGAACGTGACCGGCAACGAATTGCCGCATGCGCCCGACTTCGCGTTGACGCTGATCTGGGAACACGACTTCCATCTCGGCAACGGCGGCACGCTGACCCCGCGACTGACCGGCCACTACGAAACCGAAACCTGGCTGAGCGTGTTCAACCTCGGCGACGAGGACCAACAGGACGCCTACGGCCGTGGCGACTTCTCGCTGCGTTACGAGGAACCTCAGCGACGCTGGTGGGCCGGCTTGTACGTGCAGAACTTCACCGACGAGAAAACGCGCACCGCGGCCGGCCGTTTCAACCCCGGCGCCGGGCAATACCTATGGGTGTCGCAGTACTTGCCGCCGCGCACGTACGGAGTGAATTTCGGTCTGCACTTCTGATCGACGCCCGGCTTCCCTCGCTCGCGCTGCGGGCGAGGGGACGCTGGTGCGCGCATCGCATTTCGATCCTGCCTTTGCTTGCCTTGCGCAGGGGCATACGGCGTAACGGGCGATTCGGCACGCCGCCCGCACGGACTTTCTGGAGCACGGTTTGAAGATCGCATCGAAGAACCCGCGGGCGCGCGCAGCAGCCCTGCGTCGGGGAGGGCTGGTCATGGCGGCGGCGCTGAGTTTGACCGTCGGCCCCGGCGTCGCCGGGAACGCGCCGGCAGGCGGCACGATCCATCCCGAGCGCTGGCCGGCGCCGGACTGGCCGCTGCCGGCCGATCCAGCGCTGGAGGCGCGCGTCGACGCGCTGCTGGCAACGATGACGCTGGAAGAAAAGGTCGGCCAGATCGTGCAGGGCGATATCTCCAGCCTCACGCCCGAAGATGTGCGCAGATACCGGCTCGGTTCGGTGCTGGCCGGAGGCGGCTCCGATCCGGGCGGCAAGTACAACGCGGCGCCCGCGGAATGGCTGGCGCAAGCAGACGCGTTCTACGAGGCCTCGATGGACACTCGCGGCGGCAAGGCGATCCCGATCCTGTACGGCATCGATGCGGTGCATGGCCAGAGCAACGTGGTCGGCGCCACCGTGTTCCCGCACAACATCGGCCTCGGTGCGGCGCGCAATCCGGACCTGATCCGCGAGATCGGCCGCATCACCGCGATCGAGACGCGGACCACCGGCATGGAATGGGCCTTCGCGCCGACCGTGGCAGTGCCGCAGGACGACCGTTGGGGCCGCAGCTACGAAGGTTATTCGGAAGATCCGAAACTGGTCGCGAGCTACGCCGGCGCGATGGTCGAAGGACTGCAGGGCAAGGTCGGCGACAAGGAATTCCTGGACGGCGCGCACGTGGTTTCCTCGGTCAAGCACTACCTCGGCGACGGCGGCACTAGCGACGGCAAGGACCAGGGCGATACGCAGGTCGACGAGGCCGAGCTGCGCGACGTGCACAACGCCGGATACCCGCCGGCCATCGCCGCCGGAACGCAAGCGGTCATGATTTCCTTCAGCAGCTACCAGGGCGTGAAATTGGCGGGTCACAAGCCGCTGGTCACCGACGTGCTGAAGGGGCGCATGAACTTCGGCGGCTTCGTCGTCACCGACTGGAACGCGCACGGCCAGGTCGCCGGCTGCGACAACACGCAGTGTCCGGCGACGGTGAACGCCGGTATCGATCTGGTGATGGCGCCCGACAGCTGGAAGCCGTTCTACGAGAGCACCCTGGCTGCGGCGAAGGCCGGCACGATCCCGATGGCCAGGATCGACGATGCGGTGCGGCGCCTGTTGCGGGTGAAATTCCGGCTCGGCCTGTTCGATGCCGGCAAGCCGTCGCAGCGCGCGCTCGGCGGCAAGTTCGAACTGCTGGGCGCACCGGAGCATCGCGCGGTCGCGCGCCAGGCGGTGCGCGAATCGCTGGTGCTGTTGAAGAACCAGCGCGGCGTGCTGCCGCTGGATCCGAAGAAGAAACTGTTGATCGCCGGCGACGGCGCCGACAGCATGGCCAAGCAGAGCGGCGGCTGGACATTGACTTGGCAGGGCACGGGCACCACCCGCGCCGATTTCCCGAACGGCGAGACGATCTGGGAAGGGCTCAAGACCGCGGCGCAGGCCGCCGGCGGTAGTGCCGAGCTCGCGCTCGACGGCCAGTATCAGAGCAAACCCGACGCCGCCATCGTCGTGATAGGCGAGAACTCTTATGCCGAGTTCCAGGGCGATCTGCCGACGCTGCTTTACAAGCCCGGCGACGACAGCGACCTCCAGCTCATCAGAAAACTGAAGGCCGACGGCATTCCCGTAGTGACGGTGTTCCTCAGCGGCCGGCCGCTGTGGGTGAACCGCGAGATCAACGCGTCCGATGCCTTCGTCGCGGCCTGGCTGCCCGGCAGCGAAGGCGGGGGCATCGCCGATGTGCTGCTGCGCAGGCCGGACGGCGGCATCCATTACGACTTCAAGGGCAAACTCAGCTTCTCCTGGCCTCGCCGCGCCGATCAGTACGCCAACAATGTCGGCCAGAAGGATTACAGCCCGCAGTTCCCTTATGGCTACGGTCTGACGTATGCCAGCAAGGGCGATCTAGCGCCGTTATCGGAAACCGCCGGCGTATCGCTCGCGCAAGCGCAACCGGGCCTGTACTACGGGCTTGGCATGCTGGCGCCGGGGCTGTCGATGGCGCTGGAAGCCGCCGACCAGCGCGCTGTCAGCATCAAAACGCTGCCTGCGGCGCTGGGCGACGGCAGCATCCGCATCGCCGCGGTCGATCACCGGCGCCAGGAGGACGCGCGGCGCGTGACCTGGACCGGCTCGGCGCCCGCACGCTTGTCGGTGATCGCGGACACAGCGAAGGACCTGACGCGCGAAGCCAACGGCGACGTACAGCTCATGCTGACGCTGCGCGTGGACGCACCGCCGAAGGGCGACGTGGCCGTCAGCGTTGCCTGCGGCGAAGCTTGCGGCGCGACGCTGCCGCTGCGCGAGTCGTTGGCGTCGCTGCCGGTCGGCCAATGGACCACGCTCGGCATACCGTTGAAGTGCTTCGCGCTGGCCGGCGCGGATCTGTCGAAGTTGTCCGGCCTGTTGGCGATCCAAACCGCCGCACCCTTGCAACTGTCGTTCTCGCGCATCGCGCTGGCCCCACAGGGCGAAGCGGAGCGGACGCTCGCATGCAGAACCAGCAAGTAAGCGACGCATAGAGAGTTTCGGAGACCCGCTTCTGCCCATCTCTCCGAGAGGCGGGAATGGCGGGGTCTTCCTGAGTCATTCATTCCTCCCCTGTAACCGCAGGGTGGGCGTCACACTGAGGGGGTAACGCCTTGAAACTGTCGACCCTGGACCTGACGATCGTGTTGGTCTACCTGATCGGCATCTTCGCGCTCGCGCAATGGGTGTCGCGCGAGAAAGATGGCCGCAAGAAATCCGCCAGCGACTACTTTCTCGCCAGCAAAGCGCTGCCGTGGTGGGCGATCGGCGCTTCGCTGATCGCAGCCAACATCTCCGCCGAGCAGATCATCGGCATGTCGGGGTCCGGCTACGCGATCGGGCTGGCCATCGCCTCGTACGAATGGATGGCGGCGGCGACGCTGCTGATCGTCGGCAAGTTCTTCCTGCCGGTGTTCATACGCAACCGCATCTACACGATGCCGCAGTTCCTGGAAGAGCGTTACGGCCACAGGATCCGCACGCTGATGGCGGTGTTCTGGCTGGGCCTGTACGTGTTCGTTAACCTGACCTCGATCCTGTGGCTCGGCTCGATTGCGGTCAACCAAGTCACCGGCATCGACCCGATGGCGGCGCTGGTGTTGCTGGGCGCGTTCGCGCTGGCTTATCAGTTGTACGGAGGTCTGAAGGCGGTGGCCTTGACCGACATCGTGCAGGTCTGCCTTCTGGTGCTGGGCGGCTTGTCGGTGACCTTCCTGACCTTGTCGCAGATCGGCGACGGCAGCCTCATCGCCGGTTACCGCAAGCTGCTGGACGCGCACCCCGAACATTTCAAGATGATCCTGAGCAAGGACAGCCCGTTCTACAAGGACTTGCCCGGCATCAGCGTCCTGATCGGCGGCATGTGGGTCATGAATGTCAGCTACTGGGGCTTCAATCAGTACATCATCCAACGCGCGCTCGCGGCGAAGGACCTGGGCGAAGCGCAGAAAGGCGTGATCTTCGCCGCGTTCCTGAAGCTGCTGATGCCGTTGGTGGTGGTGATACCGGGTATCGCCGCGGTGATGCTGGCGCCCGACTTGGCCAAGCCCGATCAGGCCTATCCGACGATGATGGATATGCTGCCGACCGGAATGCTCGGCCTGGTTTTCGCCGCGCTGGTGGCGGCGATCGTGGCGTCGCTGGCCTCGAAGATCAATTCGATCGCGACCATCTTCACCCTCGACTTCTACGCCAAGCGTGGACGCCACGACGATCAGGCGCATCTGGTCCGCGTCGGCCGCATTGCCGCGGCGGTGGCGGTACTGCTGGCGATCCTGAGCGCGCGGCCGCTGCTGGGCAGCTTCGACCAGGCTTTCCAGTACATCCAGGAATACACCGGCTTCTTCACCCCGGGTATCGTGGTGATCTTCGTGCTGGGCCTGTTCTGGAAGCGCGCCAACGAGGCAGGCGCGCTGGCCGCGGCGATCAGCTCGTTTGCGTTGTCGGTCCTGTTGAAACTGACCTGGCCCGCGCTGCCGTTCATCGACCGCGTCGGCCTCGTGTTCCTGTCGGCATTGGCGCTGGCGGTGATCGTGTCGCTGGTCACGCCCAAGCAGAAGGAAGGCAGCGACCTGATCCGCGTCGACGACGTCAGCTATCGCACGCCGATAGGCTTCAATGTCGGCGCGTTGGGCGTGATCGCGATCCTGATCGCGCTTTATGCGCTGTACTGGTAATCGGCTAGGTCTGGCAATCCGATGTCGTAGGCAGGTGGCACGGTGCGACGTCGGCGGTGTCAGCTGCTTTCGTGACCGCCTGCCGGTGCGCCGAAGAAGCTGGAGGCACTGGATGCGGCAGACGGGCTCAGTATGAGCGACGCGCACTGCCTGCTCCGGCCCGGGGCCGCCAGTGCGCTGGCGTTTCCCGGCCGGCCGATCGTACCCGGCCGGTCCCGGGGCGAGCGGCTCATGACGGCGGGCGCGGTTGCCGGCAAAATGCGCCTTCGTCGACTCTAGCCGCCGACATGCGCTACTCGCTGGTCATCTTCGATTTCGACGGCACGCTGGCCGATTCGTTCCCCTTCTTTGTGAAGGCGCAGCACGCGCTGGCGCAGCGCCACGGTTTCAAGGCCATTCCCGAAGGCCGCATCGACGACATGCGGCGGCTGGGCCCGCGCGAGTTGCTGCGGGAATTCGGGTTTTCCAAATGGAAGCTGCCGGTCGTGGCTGCCGACTTCGTGCGCACCATGCGCGCCGCGCCGCCGGTACCGCTGTTTCCGGGCGTCGCGGAAATGCTGCGCCACCTGCGCGAAGGCGGGGCGCGCTTGGCGATCCTGACCTCCAATTCCGCCGACAACGTGCGACGCGTGCTCGACGCGGAGTTGATGGAGGCGATCGAACTGATCGACGGCGGGGCCCACATGCTCGGCAAGCACCGGCGCATCGCGCGGATGCTGAGGCAGGCGAGGACCGACCCGTCGCAGGCGATCTACATCGGCGACCAGCTCAGCGACGGCGAGGCCGCGCGGCGCGCGGGTGTGGCCTTCGGGGCCGTCGGCTGGGGCTACGCGCACGCCGACACCTTGCGCGCGGCGGGCGCGGAGGAGTTCTTCGATTCGGTGGACGAATTGCGGCGTTTGGCCTGATCGCCTCGGAAACGCCCCCGGCCTACACCCTCTCGCAGGTCGGGCAGGGCCGGCCTGTAATAAGTAAGGAATAGCCTGGGACCGCCGCCGCCCCTGCCGAAGGTCAGGGCTTGGGCTGGCTGGGCCGGTCCCCATGTCCTGTTGAGCCCGTTCAGCCGGCGGGGAGGGCCCCCGGGGCCGGTTCACCCCCTGGACACGTCCGGCGTGTTTAGATAAGTCGTTGATTCAGTTGTTAATTACTTGTTTTTCCTGGCGGGCGGCCGGATCCGTGGAGCGGCCGCAGCGGGGCGACATTCGTTCTATCCACGCAACACTGCGGAACTTCCGGGGTCTTTAGCAGTCCTAGACCCCGACTGCTAAGATGGCTGCCATGACCCAGACCCCCCTCTCGAACGCCCTAGTCGCCAACAACCTGCCTGTGCCCAGCGCGCTCGGTTCGCTGGACGCGTACATCGGCGCGGTGCACCGCATCCCGGTGCTGACCGTCGAAGACGAGCAGAGTTTGGCGCGTCGCTTCCGCGACGAAGAAGACCTCGACGCCGCCCGCGAGCTGGTGCATTCGCATCTGCGCTTCGTGGTCCACGTCGCCCGTGGCTACAACGGTTACGGACTGCAGATCGGCGACCTGATCCAGGAAGGCAACATCGGCCTGATGAAGGCCGTGAAGCGCTTCGACCCGGAACAGGGCGTGCGCCTGGTGTCCTTCGCGGTGCATTGGATCCGTGCCGAAATGCACGAGTTCATCCTCAAGAACTGGCGCATCGTCAAGGTCGCCACGACCAAGGCGCAGCGCAAGCTGTTCTTCAACCTGCGCAAGAGCAAGAAGCGCCTGGGTTGGATGAACGCCGAGGAAGTCAGCCAGGTCGCCAAGGACCTCAACGTTTCCGAGCGCGAAGTGCTGGAGATGGAATCGCGCCTGTCCGGCCGCGACATCGGTTTCGATGCGCCGTCCGACGAGGACGACGACCACGCTCCGCCGTCGCCGGCCGCGTACCTGCGCGCCCACGACGAAGACCCGTCGCAGAGCTACGAGCGCGAGGACGAGGAAGACAACCAGCTCGCCCTGTTGCGCGAAGGCATGTCCGGTCTGGACGAGCGTTCGCGCGACATCGTCAAGCGCCGCTGGCTCGATGCCGACAGCAAGGTCACGCTGCAGGAACTGGCCGACGAGTACGGCGTCAGTGCCGAGCGCATCCGCCAGATCGAAGCCAACGCGCTGAAGAAGATGCGGGCGCTGTTCGCGGCCTGATCCGCGCAAGCGCAAGCAACGACGACGGCCCGGGAAACCGGGCCGTTTCGTTTTGGGCGATACGGCAGCAAGCTGGCGTCGCGCAAAGCGCCGCACAATGCCGATGCGTGGGCGTAGTCGACGCGCGCCGCGGCGCTCCACCGCCGCCTGGTGCTGGCCGGCGTTCGGTACGATCCAGGTCTGGCGATGCGAGGGGACCCGATGCGACGGATAGCCAAGTGGCTGCTGTGGGCGCTGATGCTGGCCGTGGTGGCGGTGTTCGGCGGCTGGCAGTTGAAGGACGGCCAGGGCAACGTCGCTTTCGGCTGGGACGCGGCGCGCCAGCGTTTCCGGATTCTCGAACGGCCGGCGCTGGCTTTGGACGGACCGCACGTGTTCGTCGATGCGCAGGGTTTCCGCGTTGCCGCCACCGAGTCCGAGGGCGCGACCTGGCGCATGCGCGAAACGCGCCTGCCGGCGCAGCCGCTGCCGCTACTTACCGTGCGCGTCGACAATCCCGCGCGCACCCGCTTCGAAGTCGCACTGCGGCCGACCCCGGCACCGCAGGACGGCGTGTATGCGGCCAATCCGCCGCGACTGCTGATGTTGTCCGACATGGAAGGCGAGTTCGACGCCTTCGTCGCCCTGCTGCGTACGCAGGGCGTGATCGACGCGCAGTTGCATTGGCGCTACGGCGACAGCCATGTCGCCCTGGTCGGCGACTTCGTCGATCGCGGCGACGACATGCTGCCGCTGCTGTGGTTGATCTACCGCCTGGACGGCGAAGCCCAGCAGGCCGGCGGGCGTGTGCATTACGTGCTCGGCAACCACGAGCAGCTCGCGACCTCGGGCCGCAAGAAGCATTGGCCGCGGCATCTGGTCGCGAGCGAAGCCGCCTTGGGCGGCGAGCCCTTGTTTTCGGAACGTTCGGTACTGGGCGCATGGTTGCGCAGCAAGCCGGTGATCGCGCGCGTCGGCGATCATCTGCTGGTGCACGGCGGAATCAGCGCCGAGTTCCTCGACCGCAATCTCGACATCGCCGCGGCCAATGCCGCGATGCGGCCGCATCTGGGCACGCCGATGGCGGACCTGCCTTCCGCGATCAAGCCGATCCTGGGCCGCAACGGCGTGACCTGGTACCGCGGCATGGCCCTGCCCGACGATCCCAAGTACGTACGCGAAGCCGATCCCTCGGTGCATCTGGATCGCGCGCTGCGGCGCTACGGCGTGCGCCGGATCGCGATCGGCCACACCCTCGTGCCGAGGGTGCGGCTGCAGCAGCAGGGGAGGCTGTTGGGGCTGGACTTGGACATGCACGAACCCGGCGCGGTGGCGCAGGCGGCCTGGTACGAAGGCCGCCAGCTGTGGCGTGTGGACGCGAACGGTGGTCGCGAACGCCTGGATTGAGCACGACGACGGACGCCGCGCGCGTCCGCCGTCGCTCGCACTGCGCTATTCCTCGCGATCGCCGAGGATGATCCGGGCGTGGCGTTGGTAGCTCCAGTACGCCCAGGCCCAGTTGATCAGCACGATCACGCGGTTGCGGAAGCCGATCAGGAAGAACACGTGCGCGGCCAGCCAGAACCACCAGGCGAGCAGGCCGGAGAGCTTGAAGCCGTGCACGTCGACCACTGCGGCCATGCGGCCGATGGTCGCCAGGTTGCCGTAGTCCTTGTAGCGGAACGGTGCCGTGGTGCGGCCGGCGATGCGGTCGCGGATCGCGCGCGCGACATGCGCGCCCATCTGCTTGGCCGCGGGTGCGACGCCCGGCACCGGTTTGCCGTCCTGCTGCACGCTGGCGAGGTCGCCGGCGACGAAGATCTCCGGGTGTCCGGGCACGCTGAGGTCGGGCAGCACCTGGACCCGGCCGGCGCGGTCGCGCGGCGCGTCCAATAGCGCGCCCAGCTTGGACGCGGCCACGCCCGCGGCCCAGACCACGGTGCGCGCCGGCACGAAGGTATCGCCCAGGGTGTAGCCGCGTTCGTCGATCGCGTTCACCGGGGTGCCGGTGACCACTTCGACGCCGAGCTTCTGCAATTGCTTGCGCGCCTTCTCCGACAGCTCCTCCGGAAAACTCGACAGCACCCGCGGACCGGCTTCGATCAGCCGCACCTTGGCCTGGGCCGGGTCGATGCGGCGGAACTCGCGGCGCAGGGTCTTGCGTGCGATCTCGGCCAGGGTGCCGGCCAGCTCGACCCCGGTCGGGCCGCCGCCGACCACGGCGAAGCTCAGCCAGGCCGCGCGTTCGGCTTCGTCGTCGCTGGCCTCGGCGCGTTCGAACGCGAGCAGCAGGCGGCGCCGGATGTGCAGGGCGTCGTCCAGCGTCTTCAGGCCGGGCGCGTCGCCGGCCCAGTCGTCGTGGCCGAAGTAGGCGTGGGCGGCGCCGCTGGCGAGCAGCAGGTAGTCGTAGTCGATCAGGTCGCCGTCTGCGAGCGCGACCCGGCGCGCGACCGCATCCAGGCCCACGACTTCGCCCAGCCGTACCTCGACGTTGCGCTGGCTGCGCAAGATGTGGCGCAGGGGCGCGGCGATGTCCGGCGAGGACAGGCCGGCGGTCGCGACCTGGTACAGCAGCGGTTGGAATAGGTGGTGGTTGCGGCGGTCGATCAGGGTGATGCGCACGTCGGCCGAGGCCAGCGCGCGCGTCGTCCACAGGCCGCCGAAGCCGCCGCCGACGATGACGATATGCGGGACGCGTGCGTTGCCGCTCCCCGGAGGTTCATGGCTCATGCGCGCGCCCTCAATCGTCCAGACGCTGGCGCAGCAGGTCTTCCAGCGCGTGCTGGTCGGCGGCGAAGCGGCGGATGCCGTCGGCGAGCTTGTCGGTGGCCATCGCGTCCTGGTTGAGCAGCCAGCGGAAGTCGGCTTCGCTCATGCGGCGAGGGGCTTCGTAGCGCTCGCCGTCGTCGATCAGGGCGCGCGGCACCTCGCCCTGATGCGATTCGAGTTCGCCCAGCAGTTCCGGCGAGATCGTCAGGCGGTCGCAGCCGGCCAGCGCCAGCACCTGGCCGACGTTGCGGAAGCTCGCGCCCATGACCACCGTCTTGTAGCCGAAGGCCTTGTAGTAGCGCCAGATCTGCATCACCGACTGCACGCCCGGATCGTCCTGCGGCGTGGCCGGCGGGTCCATGCCGTGGGCCAGGTACCAGTCGAGGATGCGGCCGACGAAGGGCGAGATCAGGTACACCTCGGCCTCGGCGCAGGCGATGGCCTGGGCGAACGAGAACAGCAGGGTCAGGTTGCAGTGGATGCCTTCGTGCTCAAGCTGCTCGGCGGCGCGGATGCCTTCCCAGGTCGCGGCGATCTTGATCAGCAGGCGGTCGCGGTGGATGCCGGCCTCGGCGTACAGCTGCACCAGGCGGCGCGCCTTGGCCAGGGTGGCCTCGGTGTCGAAGCTCAGGCGGGCGTCGACTTCGGTGGAGACGCGGCCGGGAATCAGTTTGAGGATCTCGCCGCCGATGGCGACGGCGAGGCGGTCGCCGGCGTCGGCGATACGGTCGTGCGTGCTCTCGTACCGGGTGCGGGCGAGCGCGGCGTCGATCAATGCCGCGTAGGCCGGCAGCGAGGCCGCCTTCAGCAGCAGCGAGGGATTGGTGGTGGCGTCTTGCGGTCGGAAGCGCGCGATCGCTTCGATGTCGCCGGTGTCGGCGACCACGGAGGACAGCGCCCGCAGGTGTTCGAGTTGGCTGGTCATTGGAGGCGTACTTTATCGTTGGATTCGTGCACATTCTCGCCGATCAGGCCGTACCGGTGATGAAGTCGGCCTATCTTCTGCCACCCGGTTCGCATGCGGTTGCGCTAGGCTGGCCGCGACAGGGCCGCCCCGGGCCCGGAGACCGCTGCCATGGCCGTCGCCACGGAAGAAAAGCGCATCGCGCTGCTGATCGACGCCGACAACGCGCCGGCCGCCAAGATCGACGTGATCCTGGCCGAGGTCGCGCGCTACGGCGCCGCCAACGTGCGCCGCGCCTACGGCAACTGGAAGAGCCAGAGCCTCAAGGGCTGGGAAGCGGTGCTGCACGAGTACGCGATCCGGCCGATCCAGCAGTTCGCCTACAGCAAAGGCAAGAACGCTTCGGACATGGCGATGGTGATCGATGCCATGGACCTGCTGTACGCGCGCAACCTGGACGGCTTCGCGATCGTATCCAGCGATGCCGACTTCACCCCGCTGGTGATGCGTCTGCTCACCGATGGGGTCAAGGTCTACGGCTTCGGCGAGAAGAAAACCCCCGAGCCCTTCGTCAACGCCTGCTCCAAGTTCACCTACGTCGAAGCGTTGGGGCAGCCGGCCAGCGCCGACGTGCCGGCCGCGGAGCGCGCGACCACGCCGCAACGCAGCGCCAAGGAGCTGCGCGGCGACACCAAACTGCTGCAGATGCTGCGCAGCGCAGTCGATGCGGTCAGCGGCGACGACGGCTGGTCGCATCTGGGCGCAGTCGGGCATCAGATCGGCAACCAGGCTTCGTTCGACTCGCGCAATTACGGCTACCGCAAGCTCAGCGATCTGATCGAAGCCACCGGCCTGTTCGACGTGCGTCGCGACAACCAGATCGTGTGGATACGCGAGCAGCCCAAAGGCGGTGCGAAAGGCGGTGCGAAGGGCGGCGCCGCCAAGGCCGACAAGAGCAAGGCTGGCGGCTAGGGTCCGCCGCCAGGATGAAGATGCGGCGGTCGTAGCTCGGTCGCTGGTTTCGACAGGAGAACGAAAGCAGCATGAATGCCGCGGCGATGGAGATGGCCAGTACCGCTTTGCCGACACGGCGGCAAGCGATCGTGTTCGAGTTCAAGGCCTGGGGCCTGCGTGGCCGGCGCCTGCTGCGCGACGCGCTGGACCGCGAGCGGCCGCGTCGTCATGCGCGCGCCGAAGCCTTGATCGATGCGCCGGTGCTGGCCGAGTTCGAAAGCACGCTGTGGCCGCAGGACGAAACCGATCCGCTGTTGGTCGCAGGCAAGTTGCAGAACCTGCGCCTGGCCTTGAAGCGGCTGCATGGGGTTGAAGTGCCGGCGGGCGCGAGCTTCGGTTTCTGGAAGCAGGTCGGCCGGGCGACGCGCCGCAGCGGCTATGCGGTCGGCCGCGAATTGCGCGAGGGCTGCTTGATCCCCGCGGTCGGCGGTGGCCTGTGCCAGCTCAGCAATGCGCTCTACGACGGCGCCGTGCGCGCCGGGCTCGAGATCGTCGAGCGCCACCGTCATTCGCGGGTGCTGCCGGGCTCGCTGGCCGAGCAAGACCGCGATGCCACCGTGTTCTGGAACTACCTCGACCTGCGCCTGCGCGCGTCGCACGCGTGGCGGCTGGAGATCGACATGGACGCGCAGCGGCTGCGGCTGCGCATACGCGGCCATCGCCCCGCGGCCAGCGACGCCTGGCCGTTGGCGGTCGCCCCGCGCCGCCCGCCCGAAGCCAGCAACGACTGCGGCAGTTGCGGCCAACACGAATGCCATCGCCATACCGGCCTTAACGTCGACGGGCTGCGCCGGCTATGGTGGATGGAAGAGGCCTGGCCAGAGTTCCGCGAACGCCTGCAGGCCGAACGCAGCGACGCCGATCGCGTGTTCGGGCCGAGCGGCCGGCGTTTCCCGGCGCAGGCGCCGTTGCGTCGCGTGATCCAATCGATCGCCTGGCGCTACGGACGCTGGCGCGGGCAGGCGCTGCCGCAGGTGCGGCTGGCGCAGTTGCGCGAGCACGCGCGCGATCTGGCGCGCGCGCTGCAGCCGCGCGACGTGGATCTGGTGCTGCCGCAGAGCCTGCTGCCGTTCCTGTGGCGCGACGGCGAACTCGCCGGCCGCCGCTACGCGGTGATGATGACCGCGCTGCCGATGCGCGCCCTGCAGGCCGAACTCGACGGCGCGGTGCGCCGCCATCCCGAGCAGCGGTCCTTGCGCGACTTCCGCGCCGACCCGGCCCTGATCGAGGCGGAATGGAGCGGGCTGCTGGCCGGACAGGCCTGGTGGAGCCCGCATGCGCAGGTGCTGGCCTTGGCCGGCGCACGTGCCTGTGCGCTGCCGTGGGCCATGCCCGCGCCGCTGCCGCCGGCCGAACGCGTCGCCGCCGGCGCGAAGCCGCGGGTGTTCTTTCCGGCCTCGCCGCTGGCGCGCAAAGGCATCCTCGAACTGCTGGCGGCACTGCGCGATCAGGACTTAGAGATCCTGCTGCCGCCCGGCGACAGCGAGCGCGGGCTGGACCCGGGTCGTGCCAGCTTGCGGCGCGTCGCCAGCTATCGGCAGGGCCTGCTCGAAGCCGATGTCGTGGCCCTGCCGGCCTGGGTCGAGCACCAGCCGCGCGCGCTGCTGGGCGCCATCGCCAGCGGCCTGCCGGTGGTGGCGACGCCGGCCTGCGGCCTGGACGCGGCGATGGCTTGGCACCGTGTCGAGGCCGGCGATGTCGACGGCCTGCGCGATGCGGTACTCGCTGCCCTGACGAAAGGCTGAGCATCCGGCGCGCGGCTGTGGCCGGCGCGCGTCGAGACCACAGGCGACTATTCGTGGGCGATTCTCGTGGATCGCGCCTCCGGTGCGGGCGCGGATGCTCACCAAATCCGCGCCATGGCGGCGCAAGCACTCAGCCTGCGGCGCTACACTGAGGCCGCCATCACGCCCGACAGGGAGAGGCATGCAGCCGCAGCCGATCGTCCTCGCTTCAGTGCTGATCGTCGAAGACGATCCGCTGGCGCGTGCGCGCATGCAGGCGCTGATGCAGGGACTGGTCGAGCCGCAGGCGCGGATCGAGACCGCCGCCGATCTGGCCGCGGCGCGCGCGCAGCTGCAACAGGCGAGTTTCGCCCTGGCTCTGGTCGACGTGCAGTTGCCCGACGGCAGCGGTATCGACCTGATCGCGTGGATGTCCGGGCATGCGCCGCAGACGCAGTCGGTGATCGTCTCGGCCTGGGCCGAGGAAGAAACCATCCTGGCAGCGGTGCAGGCCGGCGCGATCGGCTACCTGCTCAAGGACCGCGACGACGACGAGCTGCGGCTGTCGCTCAAGAGCTTGCAACGCGGTGGCGCACCGATCGATCCGCTGATCGCGCGACGGATCCTGGCGCTGCTGCCGCAGGCGCCGGTGCGCGCGTCGGAGCCCGAACCCGCCGCGCAGCTGTCCGAACGCGAGCGCGAGATTCTGCGCCTAGTCGCGCAGGGCTTCAGCAACCGCGAGATCGCCGAACTGGTGGCGCTGTCCAAGCTCACCATCGAATGCCACACCAAGAACATCTACCGCAAGCTCGCGGTGGGGTCGCGCACCGCCGCGGTGTTCGAGGCGCGCGCCCTGGGGCTGCTCAACTGAGCCGGAAACGATCCGTCGCGGGCATCGCGCGCGCATGCGCGTGGTGGCTGCTGATGCTGTTCGCCTGCGGTTCGCTTACAGCCTCCGCGCAGCCGGCCGAGCCCGGCACGGTGCTGCTGGACCGTGCCGAAGCCGCGCGCTCGGACTGGAACGCCGCGGTGCCGCCGGCCGCGGGCTGGGTGCCGGTAACGCTGCTGGACGTGTGGCACAAGCGCTGGCCCGGCCACGACGGTGTGGTCTGGTATCGACTGCATTGGCGTCAGGACGATCCGCGCCGGCCGACCGCGCTGCTGGCCGACTACATGAGTTTGAGCGGCGCGATCTACGTGAACGGCGAAGCCGTCGCACGCGATCCCAATCTGGTCGAGCCGCTGTCGCGGACCTGGAACTCGCCGCACTACGTCCTGCTGCCGCCGTCGCTGCTGCGCGCGGGCGAGAACACGGTGCTGCTGCGGGTGTCCGGGCTGTCGGCCTATCAGCCCGGCGCGGGACCGGTGCGGATCGGCGATCCGCAGGCGCTGCAGCAGCGCTACCGCAGCGAGCGTTTCCTGCGCTACGACATCAAGCTGATCAATCTGGCCATGGCCGTGGTGCTGGGCGGCGTGTTCCTGCTGATGTGGCTGCTGCGGCGCAAGGACAGCGTCTACGGCTGGTTCGCGCTGACCGAGTTGGCCGGTTCGCTGTACGCCTACAACCACATCGCCACCGAGATCCGGCCGCTGTCGAGCACCGACGCCTGGCAGGCCTTCAACGCCGCGTTCTACGTGGTGGCCGGCGCCTGCTACGCCTTGTTCCTGCTGCGCTATTGCGAACGCCGTTATCCGCGCCTGGAGCGCGGCTTGGGCGTGGTGGCCGCGGCGGCGTTGCTCACGGCCGCGCTGGCGCCGACGTGGATGGGGCATCAGCGCAATCTCTGGTTCGCGCTCGGCGGCCTGATCTACTACGTCAGCATCGGCTGGTTCCTGATCCAGGCCTGGCGCATGCGTCGCGCCGACACCCTGGTGCTCGCGGCCTGCCTGCTGCTGCCGGTGCTGGTGTCGTTCTACGACTTCGCCCTGTTCTTCGGCTGGGTCGATGGGGTGACCTACCTGCTGAGCCTGACCTCGGTGCTGACCCTGATCGGCATCGGTTTCGTGCTGTCTTACCGTTTCGTCGCCGCGATGCGGCGCGTGGAAGGCTTCAACCTCGAGCTCAAGCGCGAGGTCGACGCGGCCACCTCAGAGCTGGCCCTGACTTTGTCGCGCCAGCATGCGTTGGAACTCGCGCACAGCCGCGCCGGCGAGCGCCTGCATCTGGTGCGCGACCTGCACGACGGTTTCGGCGGGACCCTGGTCGGGGCGATCGCGCAGCTCGAACGCGCGCCGGCGGACACGCCCAAGGCGCAGGTGATCGACGTGCTCAAGGAGATGCGCGACGACCTGCGGCTGGTGATCGACAGCACCGCGCGCGAACACGCCGACCTGGCCGCGCAGGTCGCGCCGCTGCGCCATCGCCTGGGCAGGCTGCTGGAAACGGCCGACATCGACAGCCGCTGGCAATTGGAAGGGCTGGACGGGATCGAACTGGACAGCGCGCGCAGCCTGGACCTGCTGCGGCTGTTGCAGGAAGCGCTGACCAACGTGTTCAAGCACAGCCGCGCGCAGCGCGTGGACGTGCGCCTGCGGCGGGTCGACGACCGCCTGCAGTTGCAGATCGACGACGACGGCGACGGCATCGCGCCAGCGGCCGCGCCCGTGGACGGCGGCGCCGGACTGGCCAGCATGCGTCTGCGCGCGCAGCGCCTGGGCGGCGAACTGAAGATCGAATCCGGCCCGGCCGGCACCGGGCTGCGCCTGGATTTCCCGCTCCCGGCCTGAACGCGGTGGGCGCGGGTTTCAGCGGCTGATCGCGGCTGCGCGGCGCGTCCGAGCCGCGTCAGTACAGATCCGCCGGGTCCACATCCAGCGACCAGCGCACCTTGCGCGCCTCGGGCAGGGCATGGATCGCGGGCAGGGCGCGGTCGAGCGCGGCGTGCAGGCTGCGGCGTTCCGGCGCCGACAGGATCAGCTGCGCGCGCTGGTAGCCGGCGCGGCGCGGCATCGGTGCCGGCACCGGGCCGTTGAGTTCGAGCGCATCGTCGCCGACCTCGCGCAGCGCCATGCGCGCCGCCTGCAGAAACGCGTTGGCGAGTTCGGTTTCCTTGGCCTCCGCGCGCAGCAGCGCCATGTGCGCGAACGGCGGGAAGCCGGCGAGTTCGCGCTGCGCCAGTTCGATCTCGGCGAACGCCGCGTAACCGCCGGCGAGCAGGGTACTGAGCAGCGGATGCTCGGGGTGGTGGGTCTGCAGCACCACTTCGCCCGCGCGGCGGGCGCGGCCGGCGCGGCCGGCGACCTGGATCAGCAACTGGGCGAGTTTTTCCGGTGCGCGGAAGTCGGCGCTGAACAGGCCTTCGTCGATGCCGACCACCGCCACCAGGGTCAGATTGGGCAGGTCGTGGCCCTTGGCCAGCATCTGGGTGCCGACCAGGATGCCGCGCGCGTTGCCGAACTCGGCCAGGTGTTTTTCCAGCGCGTCGCGGCGTTGGGTGGTGCCGCGGTCGATGCGCAGCACCGGCACGTCGGGAAAACGCGCGGCCAGGGCTTCCTCGATGCGTTCGGTGCCGGCGCCCTGCGATTGCAGCGCCAGGCCGCCGCAGTCCGGACAGGCGTTGGGCGAAGGACGGCGGGCGCCGCAGTGGTGGCATTGCAGGCGGCGGCCGCCGGCATGCACGGTCATCGGCGTGGGTGAGGTCGGTGTGCTGCAGCGGTGGCAGTGCGCGCTCCAGCCGCAGTCGTGGCAGATCAGCACCGGCGCGTAGCCGCGGCGGTTCTTGAACACCAGCACCTGGCCGTCGGCGTCGAGCGCACGGGAGATGGTCTCGATCAGTTCCGGCGACAGGCCGGCGTCGAGCGGGCGCTTGCGCACGTCGACCACGCGCACCCGCGGCGGCTGCGCGTCGCCGGCGCGCTGCAGCAGGCGCAGGTGCGCGTAACGCCCGGCCTGGGCGTTGCGCAGCGATTCCAGCGACGGAGTCGCGCTGCCCAGCAGCACCGGCACGTCCAGCGCCTTGGCCCGCACCAGGGCGAAGTCGCGGGCGTGGTAGCGGATGCCGTCGAGCTGCTTGAAGCTGCCGTCGTGTTCTTCGTCGACCACGATCAGGCCGGCCTCGGGCAGGGGCAGGAAGATCGCCGAGCGCGTGCCCACGATCACCCGCGCCTCGCCGCGCAGGCAGGCGGCCCAGGTGCGCGCGCGTTCGCCGTCGCCCAGGCCCGAGTGCAGCGCGTGCACCGGCACGCCCAGGCGCGCGCGGAAGCGGGCCAGGGTCTGCGGGGTCAGGCCGATCTCCGGCACCAGCACCAGGGCCTGGCGGCCGCGCGCGAGGCAGTCGGCGATCGCGCGCAGGTAGACCTCGGTCTTGCCGCTGCCGGTGACGCCGTCCAGCAGCAGCGGCGCAAAGCGCTCGCGCACCGCCAGGATCGCGTCGACCGCCGCCTGCTGCTCGTCGTTGAGGGTCGGGCCCGGCTGTGGCGCCGGGGCAAGGGCGCTGGCCGGCACGGCGATGCGTTCGGCCAGGCCGCGCTTGGCCAGGGCGCGCGCGGCGGCGCGCCAGTCGGGGTCGTGACCGTCGGCTTCGGCCAGGTCCAACGCGTCCTCGTCGCAGGCGCCGTCCAGCAGTCGGTCGGCGAGCCGGCGCGGGCGCCCGGTGCGCAGGCCCGGACGCGCGGTCAGGCCGGCTTCGGTCAGCTGCCAGGCCCAGGCGTGGGTGTCGGCCAGGGGCTCGCCGTGGCGCAGCGGCGCCGGAAGCGCGGTCGCGAACACCTCGCCCAGCGGGGCATGGGTGTAGCGGGCCAGCCAGCGCAGCGACTCCAGCAGCTCGCCGTGGAACAGGGGTTCGGGGTCGAGCCGGGTCAGCGCCGGCTTGGGCTCGGGGGCGCCGGCGTCGGCGGCGCCGGTGTCGGCGATCACCCCGACCAGTTCGCGGCTGCCGAACGGCACCCGCACCCGCGTGCCGACGTCGGCCGGGTCGGCGGAGTGGCCGTCGGCCGGGCGGTAATCGAACAGGCGCGGCAGCGGTACCGGCAGTGCGACCCGCCAGACGTGCATAAGTGACTGAGCGGAGCCGTCGGACATGCGCTCAGTCTAGCGAGCGCGACCACGCATCGGCTGCGAAGCAGTTGCGGACCATTGCTGCCCCGGCCGTGACAAAGCGCACGCAAGTTGCGGTGCTTAAAGAAAATTCACCCTTATCCACACGACTTGTGGATAAATCTGTGCATGGCGTGTCGGCAGGACTGCGCGATGACGCAGGAATAAGCCCTGCAGCCAGGTTGGTGAAAAAATCGCCAACGCATATATCCCTTTCTAAATCAATGGCTTGACCGTGAAACATGTTTGTAATGCGGGCCTTTTGGGGGTTCTTCCTCAGCGCGATGACAGTTCCATTACTGCTGTGCACAACCGTTTTTTCGTACAAGCCGCGTCCTGCTTCACGGAGCAGGAATTAACGCGGTGTCAAGCGATTTTGTGCGACCTGCGCCTCGCTATGATGCAAACATGCTGATGGGTATGCGATGAGCCCCGCCGCGGCGGGCTCCGCCCTCTCCGGATCGTCTGGGCACAAGAACGATGCGCCGGCTGCGCTGTCGGCGTTCCTGCGCGGCGTCGAACGACGCGGTGCGGTGCTGGCCGAGCTCCAGGCCGGCGATGCCGCCGCCGGCGACGCCGCCCTGGCCGCGGCGATGCAGGCTTTCCGCGCCGGCATAGAGGCCGCGCCCATGGCCGAGTGGCCGCGGCGCTTCTGGGCGCAGCTGTTGGCCCAGCCCGGCCTGCATCAGCGCACCCGGGTCGCGCTGCCGCTGGACGCCACCGACCGCCTGGGCGAACTTGGCCACGGCCCGCGCGCGGCCCTGCTGCTGCGCCTGGCGGCCGGTCTGTCCGAGCCCGAGGCCGCGGCCGCGCTGGGCATCGCCGAGCCGACCTACCGTCTGGCCCTGCAACGCGCACTGCCGCACCACGACGACGGTCGCGCCGACCCGGCGGCGTGGCAGCAACTGCGCGAGCAGATCCACCGCCGCATCAAGACCCTGCCGCCGGAGCGCCTGGCGCGGCTGACCCTGGCGCGCGAGTCCGCGCTCAGCGGCGTCGCGTCCGCGACCGCCGTCGAGCGCGATAAGACGACCGCAACCCCCGGACGCCGCCCGCGCTGGCTGTTGCCCTTGCTGTGGACCTTGCTGGCGCTGTGCGCGCTCGCGTTCGCAGCGACCTGGTGGTGGCCGTTCGGCGGCGTCGCCGACTGGCTGGGCAGCGAGCGCGTGCGGGTGGAGGCGCTGCCGCCGGCCGCGGCGCCGGCCGCGCGCTACGGCCACGAGGCCGGCCTGATCGGCGACCGCGATTTCGCCCAGCTCGCCGATCCCAGCGGCGACGCCGCGGCGCGCGAGCTGGAGTTCCACAACTGGCTGGTCGCGTACGAGCGCGCCGGCCCCCAGGGCCTGCCCGGCGCCGCGGTCGATGCCGCCGAGCCCGGACCCGTGCCCAATCCCGCCGCCGCCGCCGCGACGGCCCCGGCTGGCGCGCAGGCCCTATCCGAATCCGAAACCGAGAGCGCCGATGTCCCGGGTTGAGCGCGCGCGTCGCCGCATCCGGTTCGGCATCGCCGCCGGTGCCGGCCTGGTGCTCGCCTGCGCGCTGGGCGCAGCCGCGGCGCAGACGCTGCCGCCGGAGTACGCGGCCATCGCCGAGCGCCTGCCGGCGGACGCGCGTGCGCGCCTGCAGGCCAACGCCGCGCAATGGGCCGGCTGGAACGCCGAGCAGCGCGCCGCCTTCAATGCCCGCGTCGTGGCTTGGCATGCGTTGCCGGCCGCCGAGCGCGCCGCGCGCCGCGAACGCTACGCTGCCTGGCTGGCTCTGCCCGCGGACGAACGCGTCTCGGCCCAGGCCGCCGCCGCGCGTTACGCCGCACTGCCGCCGGAGCAGCAACAGGCCCTGCGTGCGCGTTTCGATGGGCTGGACCGCAGCCTGCGCCGCGGTTGGTTGCTGGGCCCGACCCTGGGCCTGGACTACGCCGCGCTGCAGCCGCTGCTGGCGCAGCTGCCGCCGGAGCAGCACGCGCCGATGCTGCGGGTGTTGCGCGAACTCAGCGCGCAGCAGCGCAAGGACCTGGCCGTGCTGGTGCAGCGCACGCCGCCGCAGGGGCGCGAGGCCCTGCGGCGCGAACTGCTGGCGACGCGCTGGGACGAGCGCGAGGGCTGGTTCTGGCACAAACTCCGGCAGTGAGCGCCGGCGCGGCGCCGCTTTCTCTATCCGCAAGGAACGCCGCATGATCGTCGAATACCTGCGCTACGCCCTGCCGGCCGGTGCCGGCGCGCAATTCGAGCTGGACTACGCGCAGGCCGCGGCGCAGCTGGACGCATCGCCGCATTGCCTGGGCTACGAACTGGCGCGCTGCGTCGAGCAGCCCGACCGCTATCTGCTGCGGATCGAATGGGACAGCGCCGAAGGCCACCTACAAGGCTTCCGCGGCAGCCCCGGCTTTCGCGATTTCCTGGCCCCGATCCGGCGTTACATCGAGGCGATCGAGGAGATGCGGCATTACGAGCGCACCGGGGTGCGCAGCGCGCGCGATTAGGTGCGTCGACGGGCTTTTCGATTTCTGTGGGAGCGACGTGAGTCGCGATCGAAACCCCATGGAAGCCGCGTCGGTTGGTGAAGCGGCGCGATCGCGGCTTGCGCCGTCCTACAGTGGAGGCTTGCGATCTCAGGCGGTTGGCGCGGGACTCTGGCTGCCGCAAAGCTTAAAGCCTAGGCGACGGGAGCGGCCGTCGCGGTCAATCCTCGCGCAGCACCCGCCGGCTCGCGCTGAAGCGTTCGCCGAAGCGGGCCTGGCCTTCGGCGCGCAGGCGCGGGGCGTGGTCGCGCAGGTAGGCGTCCAGCGAGGCCAGGCCATCGAGTCGGTACTGCACGCACAGCCGCACCCGCCCGGGCTCGGCCGGGGGCTCCAACTGGGTGTGGATGCGCGCATCGAGGAAACCGGGCAGGGCCAGGATCTCGCGCGTGTGCGGCCCCAGCCAGGCGCGGTAGTCGTCGGCGATGGCCGCGTCGAGGTCGAGGTTGACCTCGTAGACCACGCCCGCGCTCACATCCGCACCAGGCTGGCGACCATCAGCGAGAGCACCGCGATCGTCATCAGGAAGAAGTAGCAGCCGCCGATCACGGTGTAGCGCAGCAGGGTCACGAGCCAGCCGTTGCGGTAGACGCGCTTCTGCATCAGCAGCAGATAGATCGGCATCCAGGCCCACAGCGCGGCCTCGATCAGTCCCGCGATCCAGCCGAAGCCCGACCAGTGCGCCGAGATCGCGCTGTCCAGGCCGAACATCAGGAACATCACCAGCAAGCTCAGGCACAGGTAGGCGTGGCTGTAGAGCGCGACCACCAGATGCTCGAGATAGCCGCGCCCGGAGCCCAGGTAGGTCAGCTTGAGCAGCAGCGCGAACACCGGCACCAGCAGGAACAGCGCCGACGGCACCGAGCTGAGCAGGGCGCGCTTGTACAGCGTCGGGTCCTTGCTCATGCGCTTGAAGTTGGCATGGCCGCGGGCGATCTGTTTGTTGATCCAGCGGTTGACGAACTCCGGCGCGCCGGCCATCACCACCGGGTTGGTTTCCTCATCCCAGGGCGCGTTACCGAAGAAGGTCAGCTCGCTGTCGCATTCGCCGTCGCCGTAGATCTCGGCGTCGACGGCGGCCTTGCGCTTGAGCGCGCCCTCGGTGGCGACGGCGTGGTCGATCTGCAACTGGGCGGCGCGGCAGCCGGCGTTGCGGTTGATGTCGCGTATCGCGTTGCTGTTGCGGGCCAGCGCGCGCGCGTCCTTGGGCGCCAGGGCCGCGCGCTCGGCCCGCAGCGGCTTGATGCGCTCGTCGCGCAGGCGTTCGAGTTCGGCCAGCGTGGTCGCGTTCTCGATCGTCGCCGGGATCTGGGCGTCTTCGTTGGCCGGCGCGACGATGCCGGCGGCCTCGGCTGCGGCGTCGGGGCGGGTCTGTTCGCGCAATTCGGCCACGCGTTCGTCGGCGGCTTCGTTGACCTTGCGCATGCCGACTTCGACGCCTTCGCGCGCGCCGCCCGGTATCCCCTTCGGAATCTTGTCGCGCACGTCGCTGAGTTCCTTCAGCGCCTCGGCACGCGCGGTTTCGACCTCCGACACGCTGCGCGCGGAGGAGATGCGGTCGCCGAGCCTGCCCAACTGGACGTTCTTGCCGTTGATCACCAGGGCGCCGGACTTGCCCTTGTAGAGCTCTTCGCCCTGGCCTTCGCCGACATGCACGGTGAACTGGGCGATGAAGAAGGTCACCACGCTCAGGATCACGAACAGGCGCAGCGGCGGGACGTAGCGGACGCGGTGGCCGGCCAGGTAGTTGGCCGCGACCAGGCCCGGAGACAGCAGATCGCGCAAAGTGCGGAAGATGCGTCCGTCGAGATGCCAGAACGATTCGAACACCTCCTCCAGCGCATGTCCGGCATGGCGCAGCGGGTTGACGACCGACTGTCCGCAGGCGTGGCAGTAGTGTCCCTGCAGCGGCGCGGCGCAGTTTTCGCAGTGGGCGGGCGTGGCTTGGTCGTTTGATGCGCTCATGGCTGCGATTGAATGCGGCTCCCCGGCCGTTCATTGCAAGCGGGTAAGATAGCGGGCCGCCGTGACCCGGCGCCAGCGCCCTCAACGGTCGCGCGGCCGCAGTCGCGGTTCTGGTTCCTAGCAATGTCGTCGCATGCCCCCTCCGCCCGCGGTCTTCCGGGCGAAATCCGCACCACCGTCCTGCTCGCCGCGCCGCTGGTCGCCGGCCACGTCTCCACTGGCCTGATCGGTTTCATCGACAACGTCCTGGCGGGACACCACAGCACCACCACGCTGGCCTCGGTCACGATCGGCACCGCGCTGTGGTGGCTGCCGATGATGGTTCCGATCGGCACCCTGCTGTCGGTGCCGCCATCGGTGTCGCAGCTCGACGGCGCCGGCCGCCGCGGCGAGATCGGCGCGCTGTTCCGTCAGGCGCTGTGGCTGGCGCTGGGCCTGGGCGTGCTGCTGTTCGCATTCCTGACCTTCATTCCGCATGCGCTGGCGCCGATGGGCATGGCGGCGGAGATCATCCCGGGCGCGCGCGACTTCCTGCACGGCATCCGCTGGGGCGTGTTCGCGCTGACCCTGTTCTTCTGCATGCGCTACCTCGCCGAGGGCCTGCACTGGACCTTGCCGACCATGCTGATCAGCGCTGGCAGCCTGCTGGTGCTGCTGCCGATCGGCTATGTGCTGACCTTCGGCAAGTTCGGTTTTCCGGAAATGGGCGCCGGCGGCCTGGGTATCGCCTCGGCGATCATGCTGTGGATTCAGGCGATCGCGTTCGCGGTGGTGCTGCGCAACGCCAAGCGCTTCGCCGACCTGAAACTGTTCGAGCGCTTCGACGCGCCGGACTGGCCGACCATCCGCGGCCTGCTCGCCACCGGCCTGCCGATCGGCGTGACCGTGCTGATGGAAGGCAGCCTGTTCATCGTCACGGCGCTGCTGATCGGACGTTTGGGCGAGGTGCCGGCGGCCGCGCATCAGATCGCGATCAATCTGTCGGCGCTGTGTTTCATGATCCCGATGGGCCTGGCCGAGGCGACCACGGTGCGGGTCGGCCATGCCCTGGGCCGTAACGACCTGCACGGGGTACGGCGCGCGGCCTGGGCCGGCTATGCGATCGTGATGGGCACCCAGCTGATTTCCGGCATCGTGCTGTTCAACGCCAACGAATTCCTGGTGAGCTTCTACACCGCCGACGCCGCGGTCGCGGCCCTGGCCGCCTCGCTGCTGTTCTACGCGGCCGCGTTCCAGTTCCCGGACGGCGTTCAGGTGCTGTCGGCCGGCGCCCTGCGCGGGCTCAAGGACACCAAGGTGCCGATGCTGCTGGCGGCGCTGGCCTACTGGGGCATCGGCATGCCGCTGGGCGCCGGTCTGGGCCTGGGCCTGGGCTGGGGCCCGAAGGGCATGTGGATCGGCCTGATCGCCGGCCTGACCGTGGCTTCGGTGCTGTTGTGCGCGCGTTTCGTGCGCTCCAGCCACCCGGAGCGGCTGGCCGGACGGGTGGCCGAGGAAACTTCGGCCCAATCGCCTGTCCAACCCCTGGCTGAATCCTGAGCCCCGGCCGGCATTGGCCATACTTGAAAAATCCGCGTTACGAATGGCGGATGAAGAAAATGCCCGGGTCGCGGTACGCTGCGGGCGTCAATTGGAGTGTGCGCAATGAACGATACCCCGCGTCGCGGCCCGGTGGCCCGCTTTTTCGTGGCCATCTGGGACACGATGAATTTCACCCGCCGGCTGATCTTCAACCTGGTGTTCTTCACCTTGTTGTTCCTGTTCCTGCTCGCCATGGCCACGGCCGGCCGGGTCAGGCCGCTGCTGGACGACACCACCTTGGTGATCGCGCCGGAAGCGACCCTGGTCGAGCAGTACAGCAGCGACCCGGCCTCGCGCGCGCTCGGCAAGGCGCTGGGCGAGAAGGGCGGCGAAGTGCAGCTGCGCGACGTGTTGCGCGCGCTGGATGCGGCCAAGGACGACAAGCGCATCAACCGCGTGGTGCTGCGCCTGGACCAGTTGCAGGGCAGCGGCATGGCCTCGATGCGCGATGTCGCCGCCGCGATCGCGCGCGTGCGCGCCAGCGGCAAGCAGGTCGTCGCCTTCAGCGAAATGATGGACCAGAAGCAGTACCTGCTGGCCGCGCAGGCCAACGAGGTCTAC
>CAMLID010000018.1 GCA_946480055.1 uncultured Lysobacter sp.
CGGCCGCGATCATGGCGATGAACAACATCTACTACCGCGCCACCCACCTGATCCAGAACGAGGAATACGGCCAGTTGCGCGCCGGTCTGCGCATGAACGTCATGGCCAACCCGGGCATCGACAAGATGTCGTTCGAACTGGCGTCGCTGGCGGTGTCGGCGATCAACGGTTGCGGCGCCTGTATGGACTCGCACGAGCGTGTGCTGCGTAAGCACGAAATCAGTGCACAGGCTGTGCAGAGTTCGTTGAAGATCAGTGCCGTGGTGCACGCCGTGGCGGTGACCCTGGAGCAGAGCGCGGCCTGATCGGCGCCCATCTGCGACGCGTACGGCCCCGAACGGTCGCGCCTCGCTGTATTTCCCGACCGCCGGCCCTGTGCCGGCGGTCGCTTTTGTGCCGGCGGATGCGGGCGGCGGCCCGCGCTCGCGTAGGATGTGCGGCTGGATTCGCCGGGCGCGGAATCGCCCGGAACCGATTCCAAACGCGTTTCGACGGCGTCGGGTCACCCAGTCGCAGTGGCTCGCCTCCGTGGACATACACTTGCAGCGGACTCCAATCAGGGAAGATTGACCAATGAAAAACACCACGGCTCGCTTACTTCTCGTGGCAAGCGCATTTTTCTTCGCTGGTTCATTCGCCGCCAGCGCCAAGGGACGACATGCCGACAAGTCGGCTGAGCCTGACGCACTGGCTGAGCGCGTGTTCGTGTGCGCGCATTTGGCTGGAGAGGGCGGGTCTGGCGATCCAGAGCGCGAAACAGAGCTTCGTCAAACCAACGACGAGATGGATTGCGATAGCGATCTGATTCATCGGCAAATCGCCGCCGCTCGGAAGAAGTACGCCGGCCAGCCCCGAAAGCTCGCGAAGCTCAACAAAGCGATAGAAGACGCAAAGTCCGAATACGGCGTGGAGTTCTAAAAGGACACCGCCGATGAACCGCATCGATCTGCTGCTGCGCGAAGCCAGGAGCCGTCTCGACGACGGCGCCGAGGCCGAGCTGCTGCTCGCGCACGCGCTGGGCCAGTCGCGCAGCTGGCTGTTCGCGCACGGCGACGACGTGATCGCCGAAGACCTCGCGCGCCGCTACCGCACTTTGATCGCGCGCCGCGCCGACGGCGAGCCGGTCGCGTATCTGCTGGGCCAGCGCGGCTTCTGGAGCTTCGACCTGCGCGTCACCCCCGCGACCCTGATCCCGCGCCCGGAAACCGAACTGCTGGTCGAACTGGCCCTGGCGCGGCTGTCCGCGGGCCGGATCGCGCGCATCGCCGACCTCGGCACCGGCAGCGGTGCGATCGCGCTGGCGCTGGCGCGCGAACGCCCGGCCGCGCGCGTGATCGCCACCGACGCCAGCGACGCCGCGCTCGGCGTGGCCGCCGACAACGCGCTCGCGCTGGCGCTGGGCAACGTCGAATTCCGCAACGGCGACTGGTATGCGCCGCTGGAAGGCGAGCGCTACGACCTGATCGTCAGCAACCCGCCCTACATCTCCGAAGACGACGCCCACCTCGAGCAGGGCGACCTGCGCCACGAGCCGCGCACCGCCCTGGCCTCGGGCGCCGACGGCCTGGACGCGATCCGCGCGCTCGCCGCCGGCGCGCTCGCGCACCTGCAACGCGGCGGTTGGCTGCTGATCGAACACGGCTGGCAGCAGGGCATGGCGGTGCGCGGCCTGCTGCGCGACGCCGGCCTGGTCGAAGTGGCGACCGAGCGCGACCTCGAAGGCCGCGACCGCGTGACCCTGGGGCGCGCGCCGGCCGACTAGCGGCCGCGTTCGCGTCCGCCGCCTCGCGCCGCTGCTGCATTCCTTTCGGCACCGACGCGTCGCACGTCAGCAGCCCGCGGCTTCGCCCGCGCGCCGCGTCTCGGTAGACTCGGCGTATTCCGTCAGCGAGATTCCGCGATGCGCACGCTCTATCCCGAGATCGAACCCTACGAGACCGGTACGCTCCGGGTCGACGACCGCCACACCCTCTATTACGAACAGTGCGGCAACCCCAAGGGCAAGCCGGTGGTGCTGCTGCACGGCGGCCCCGGGGCCGGCTGCAGCCCGAAGATGCGCCGCTTCCACGACCCGGCCAAGTACCGCATCGTCCTGTTCGACCAGCGCGGCAGCGGCCGTTCGACGCCGCACGCGGATCTGGTCGACAACGGCACCTGGGAACTGGTCGCCGACATCGAGCGCCTGCGCAACCAACTGGGCATCGAACGCTGGCAGGTGTTCGGCGGTTCCTGGGGTTCGACCCTGGCCCTGGCCTACGCCCAGACCCACCCGCAGCGCGTGACCGAGCTGGTGCTGCGCGGCATCTTCATGCTGCGGCGCTGGGAACTGGAGTGGTTCTACCAGGAAGGCGCCTCGCGCCTGTTCCCGGATGCGTGGCAGCACTACCTGGCGGCGATCCCGCCGGTCGAACGCCACGACCTGATCAGCGCCTACCACCGTCGCCTCACCAGCGACGACGAGTCCGTGCGCCTGGCCGCCGCGCGCGCCTGGAGCGTCTGGGAAGGCGCGACCAGCTTCCTGCACGTGGACGAGGATTTCGTCAGCGGCCACGAGGACGCCGCGTTCGCGCTCGCGTTCGCGCGCATCGAGAACCATTACTTCGTCAACGGCGGCTTCTTCGAGGTTGAGGACCAGCTGCTGCGCGACGCCCACCGCCTGGCCGGCATCCCGGGCACCATCGTCCACGGCCGCTACGACGTGGTCTGCCCGCTGCAGAACGCCTGGGACCTCAAGCAGGTCTGGCCCGCGGCCGAACTGAGCATCACCCCGGCCTCCGGCCACTCCGCCTTCGAGCCCGAGAACGTCGACGCCCTGGTGCGCGCGACCGACCGCTACGCCGCCTGAGGCGGTCGCGGCGTGCGACGGCCGGCAGCTCGCAGCTGTCGGCCGTTTTCGTTTCCGTATCGCCGCAAGCCTGCCGAGCGCCGCCTCGGCGGAGTGCGCGCGTGGGCAAATTCTCTATGCGGATGGCGTCTGCAGCGTGCTTTCAGGCACCGGCGTCGGCGCTGCATGCTTCCACCGGGCTGCGGCGCCGGAGTGCGGCTGTGAACTCGAATGGCCCGCCGGCGCGCAAACGGCCGGCGGTCCCGCCTCAATCCGCGCGCGACCCGTCCGGGTTGTGCTCGATCATCCACAGCCCGGCCCAGAGCTTGAGATCGAGCTCGTAGCCTTCGGCGTGCTTGCGCATCAGCCAGGCCGGGGCGTCGCTGCGCGCGACTTCATGGACCACGATGTCCTCGCCGTCGACGCCGCCGCCGTCGCCGACGCGGCGCAGCTGGCTGGCGCGCACGAAGGCGATGCGTTCGCTGCTCATGCCCGAGGAGGTCGGGCCGGTCAGCAGCACGTCGACGCGTCCGGCCTGCCAGCCGGTTTCCTCGATCAGCTCGCGGCGCGCGGCGCTTTCCAGGGTGTCGGCGGCGTGATCGTCGCCGACCAGGCCGGCCGGCATTTCGATGGTGCGTGCGTTCAAGGGCACCCGGAACTGCTCGACGAACAGCACCTTATCCTCCGGCGTGACCGCGACGATGATCACCGCCATGCCGTTGCCGTGGGTGCGCTCGGCGTATTCCCAACGGCCGCGGCGCATCATCCGCAGCCACTGGCCGTCGTACAGGGTTTCGACTGCTTCGTTCATCGCGGTTTCGATCATGGTGCGTCCGGGCGTCCGTTCGTCCGATGCTACGACGGAAGCGATGACGTCGCGAAGTCCAGGCCGGCGGCTTCGTGCAGGCGGCGCCGGGTCATGGGGCCGAAGCGCAAGGATTCGCACAGGGCCAGCAGCTCCGGCGCCAGACCGCGGCCGCGCTGGAACGGGGCGATACCGTCGCCCAGCGGCGCGTCCAGGGCAATGGTGGTCAGGCGTCGGCACAACAGGGCCTGTTCGCGGTGTTCGCGCAGGCGCGCGGCCGCGCTGGCGGCGCCGCGCACGCGCAGGAACGGGACTTCCTCGACCCGCGCCAGCAAGGCGTCCAGGGTGCCGAAGTGGCCCAGCAGCGCGGCCGCGGTCTTGGCGCCGATGCCGGGCACGCCGGGGATGTTGTCGACCGCGTCGCCGGTCAGGGCCAGGTAGTCGGCGATCTGGCGCGCTTCCACGCCGTGCCGCGCCGGCACTCCGGCCGCGTTCCAACGCTGGCCGCGGGCGTAGTCCCACTGTTCGTCGGCCTCGTCCAGCAACTGCGACAGGTCCTTGTCGGCCGAGACGATCACGCCGCGGTAGCCCTGCAGGCGCATCGTCGCCAGGGCGGTGCCGATCAGGTCGTCGGCCTCGTACTCGCTGTGGGCGAGCACCGGCAGGCCGAGCGCGCGGCACAGCGACTTGCAGTGCTCGAACTGGCGCTTGAGCTCCTGCGGCGCCGGATCGCGGTTGGCCTTATAGGCTGGGTAGATGGCGTTGCGGAAGCACGAGTCCAGGGCTTCGTCGAAGGCGATCGCGATGTGGCGCGGGCGTTCGCGTTCGATCAGTTCGGCCAGGAAGCGGGCGAAGCCGTGTACCGCGTTGGTCGGCCAGCCTTCGGCGTCCTCGAATTCGTTGGGCATCGAGTGCCAGGCGCGGAACACGTAGAGGCTGGCGTCGACCAGGTACAGCGGCGGGCGCACGGCGCTCATGCCGGCGTCCAGGCGGAGAGCAGGGCGAGCGGGTCGGGGCGCTCGCGCTCGGGCACGTCGAGCTTGGGGGTGCCGATATGGATGAAGCCGGCCACGCGCTCGTCCGCGCCCAGGCCGAACCAGTCCGCGACCTGAGGATCGTAGGCCGGCCAGCCGGTCAGCCAGACCGCACCGAAGCCCAGCGCCTGCGCGGCCTGGAGCAGGGCGAAGCAGACGCAGCCGGCGGTGAGCAGGCGCTCCTGCTCGGGGATCTTCTCGTCCGGGCCCAGGCGTGCGATCACCACCACTATTAAAGGAGCGTGCGAAAAGCGGCCGCGATCCTTCTCGACCGCGGCCTCGCCGGCGTCGGGGTCGCGTTCCAGGCCGCGCGCGGCCAGGCGCTCGCCGAGGGCGTGGCGGGCGTCGCCGCGGATGCTGAGAAAGCGGAACGGCACGCGTTTGCCGTGGTCCGGGACGCGCACGGCCGAACGCAGCATGCGCTCCAGCTGGCGCTCGTCCGGGCCCGGTTCGGTCAGCTGCTTGGCCGGCACCGAGCGCCGAATGTCCAAAGCCGCTAACGCTTTTTCGGTTTCAGGGAGGAAGTTGGGATCGATTCGGGACATTAGTCACAAAAGCCTATTTTGTGTGTGCATTCGCTGTCGTATCTTGCCACTATGCTGTTGCCAACTGCCTAAAAACGGCAGGTTCGGTCCACGGTCCAACGCACGATTCAAGCCCATTCGGGTACAGGGGAACACGCAGTGTCCGGTCACCTGCACGGCGTAGCTCAAGGCACGCGTACCGATCCCTTGCGCATGCTCGAGGAGATCAAGCGCCTGGCGTTGGAGCATCTGGGCGGCCTGCCCGGAACCCTGTACGGCCCGATCGAGGACGCCATGAAGGTGGACTCGCTGAAGGGCGACGGCAAGAACCATCAATACGAAGAACAAGCCGCATTGTGGGTACTGCGGCAGCATCAGGCTACCCATGTGATGGCGTTCCGCCAGCAGGTGGCCAAGGGCTTCGACGAATTCCGCGCCCTGCGCATCCGCAGCGGCGGCGAAGTGCCGATGCGGCTGGTGGACGAGAACCAGCTCGAGTTCGACCTGGCCGGCGAGCGCCTGACCGAGTCCCTGTGCGGCCGCTACGCGCGCCCGCTGGACATGGTTCAGGGCCGCCTGCTCGCGGTCTCCGAGGCCATGCACCTGGCGCCCGGCCCGAATCCGATCGGCCCGCAGCGCCTGGTCGCGGCCTTCGTCGAGACCTTCGTCGACGCGCAGCTGCCCGAGCCGCTGCGCGCACGCCTGTTCCGCCAGTACGAACACGAGCTGGCGCGCCTGCTCGGCGACCTGTACGGCCGGGTCAACACCCTGCTGTCCAGCAATGGCTACGGGGTCGGGATGGGTCCGAGCCTGAGCCCCAAGCCGCCGCGCGAGCCGGTCCGCGAACGTGGCTACGGCGACTTCGATCCGAATCACGGCGCGGGCTTTGGGGAGCCCTCGCCGAACGCCAACGCGTACGGCGCGTATGGCGGCGCGTCCCCCGGTTCCGCGCCGAACGGCGGCCATGCCGCCCAACACGAACCCCAACGTCCGCCGATGTCGTCCAGCGATATCGCGGCCATGGCCAGTGAGCTCGCCGATTTGCGCAGTCAATTGCATGCCTGGCGCGAAGGACTGATGCGGTCCGACGCCGTCCCCCACGCCCATGCCCCGCAACGAACGATGGCCCCGCGCCGCGAGTTGCGCATCGACGAAGTCGTCAGCGTCGCCTCGCTGCTGCAAGCCGAACCGCCGGACGCGTTCGCGCGCGCCCTGGCCGTGTCCGGGCGCCTGGGCGAGAGCATCCGCGACCATCTGCACGACGGTGCGCGGCGGCTCGGCCTGAATCCCGACCAGACCTGCTTCAGCGCCGAAGAGGACGACGCGATCGACCTGGTCGCGCTGCTGTTCGATTCGCTGTTCCGCAACCACGCGCTGCAGGACCGCGCGCGCCGCTTGTATGCGCGCCTGGTGCTGCCTTACGTCAAGGTCGCGCTGACCGACAACGAAGTGTTCGTGAAGCGCGAACACCCGGCGCGGCGTCTGCTCGATGCCATCACCGAAGCCTGCGAAGGCAACGACGGCGAGACCCCGCAGGACCGCGAACTGCTGGACCGCGCCACCGAGATCTCGCAGCGGATCGTCGCCGACTACAACGAAGACGTGGCCGTGTTCGAAATGGCCCACGCCGAACTCGATGCGCTGCTGTCGCAGCAGCGGCGCCGGGTCGAGCTGCAGGAGCAGCGCGCGGCCAAGGCCACCTATGGCCGCGAGCGCCTCGGCGCGGCGCGCAGCCAGGCCGACAGCGCCCTGCGCGAGCGTCTGGCCGAACCGCCGCTGACCCAGGCCGTGGCCGATTTCCTGGCCATGCCCTGGCGCCATCACCTGGTCCAGACCCTGCTGCGCGAAGGCGGCGAAGCACGCCGCGACGAAGCCCTGTCGCTGGGCGACGCCCTGATCGAAGCCGATCGCCTGGCCGCCGAGCAGCGTGGCCGCGAATTGGCCGATCGCCTGATCGCGCTGCAACCGCTGATCGTGCAGTGCCTGGCCAGCTCCGGCCTGGACGACAGCGCCGCCCAGCACGGCATGGCCGGACTGGTGCGGGCCTTGGCGACGCCGGATTCGGCGCGCCGCACGCGCCCGGCCTCGCCGCTGCCCGCGGCCGAGGACGAAGCCGTCGAGGAAACCCGTCGCTACCTGCCGCCGGGCAAGGACGTCTCCCAGCACGATCCGGTTCTGGCCGAGCGCATGCGCGGCCTGGATCCGGGCGACTGGCTGCGCCTGACCGATCTGCAGGGCGAGCAGATTGCGGCCAAGGTGGCCTGGGTCAGCCCGCTGACCTCGCGCTACCTGCTGGTCAACCGCCGCGGCCTGCGCGTGTTCGCGGCCTCGCCGGAAGAACTGGCGATCCTGGCCGGCGAAGGCCGGCTCAGCATCGGTGCCGAGCGCAATGCCTTCGACGAGGCCATGCGTCAGGTCCGCCGCCATCTGGATCGCGCGGTCGGCCATCGCTGAGCCCTGACACGCAAAGCGCACACCCCCGACGCCCCGTCCCATGACGGGGCGTCGCCGTTTGCAGCGCCGCCCGTCCGCGCTTGCTCGCGCGCGACCGCATTCCGCTACGATGCGGCGAGACACCCATTACCGGGCATGGAGCGAAGCATGGCGGGCATCACCATAGGCGTTGCGAGCGAAACCGCGGTGGGCGAACGGCGCGTCGCGCTGACCCCGGAAACCTGCAAGAAGCTCGTCGCGCGCGGTGCGCGCGTGCGCGTGCAACGCGGGGCCGGTCGCGGCGCCAGCTTCGGCGACGAAGCCTACGTCCAGGCCGGCGCCGAACTCGCCGACGATGCCGTCGCCGCGCTCGGCGATGCCGATTTGGTGCTGTGCGTGCAGCCGCCCGATGCCGCGACCCTGGGCCGCCTGCGCGAAGGCGCGGTGCTGGTCGGCTCGCTCGCGCCGCAGGCCGATGCCGCGCGCGGCGAAGCGATCACCGCGCGCGGACTGGTCGCGTTCCCGCTGGAACGCCTGCCGCGCACCACCCGCGCCCAGGCCATGGACGTGCTCAGTTCGCAGGCCGGCATGGCCGGCTACAAGGCGGTGCTGATCGCGGCCCAGCTGGCGCCGCGCTTCTTCCCGATGCTGACCACCGCCGCCGGCACGATCCGGCCGTCGAAGGTGTTGGTGATCGGCGCCGGCGTCGCCGGCCTGCAGGCCATCGCCACCGCCAAGCGCCTGGGCGCCCAGGTCGAGGGCTTCGACGTGCGCCCGGAAACGCGCGAGCAGATCGAATCGCTGGGCGGCAAATTCCTCGACCTGGGCGTCAGCGCCGCGGGCGAGGGCGGCTACGCGCGCCAGCTCACCGACGAGGAGCGCGCCGAACAGCAGCGCCGCCTCGGCGAACACCTCAAGAACGTCGACGTGATCGTCTGCACCGCCGCGGTGCCGGGCCGTCCCGCGCCGAAGATCGTGAGCGCGACGATGGTCGCGGGCATGAAGCCGGGCAGCGTCCTGGTCGACCTGGCCGCCGAGACCGGCGGCAACTGCGAACTCACCCGTCCGGGCGAGACCGTCGACGTGGAAGGCGTGACCATCGCCGGCCCGCTCAACCTGGCCAGCAGCGGTGCGGTTCACGCCAGCGAGATGTACGCGCGCAACGTGCTCAACTTCGTCAGCCTGTTCGTCGACGGCGGCGAATTGAAGTTCGACTGGAACGACGAGCTGCTGACCAAGACGGTGTGGCCGGAGCGGGCGGCGGTGTGAATTCCGCGACGCCGGACCAGGCCTCGTTCGAGGTTCGATTCCGCTACAGCTTTTGGGACCGGATCCGCTCCGGCCTGGTGATGTCGTTCCAGACCCCGTGGGGCGCCCTGGCTTTCCTGGCGTTCCCCTTGGCTGCGTTGGCACTGCTGTTGCTCTACTGGTACGAAGGCCTGCCGATCGATGCGCTTTTTGTGGCCTCGATCGCGGCTGCGATGTCCTTCCCGTTGTTGCTGCAGGCCTTCTTCGCGATCGCAGTGCATTTCTTCGGCGCGCATAAGGGCCGTAGCTACCAGTACCACTTCGGCGACTTCGGCTTACGGGCCTACAGCGACACCGAAGAATGGACGCAATCCTGGAAGGCGATCACCCAGGCGAAGTGTCAGGGCGGCTTCTTGTTGCTGTTCTTCTCGCGCGGCCGCGCGCATTGCCTGCCCGCTCGTCAGTTGCAGCAGCAGGGGGCCTTGGAGCCGATCCTGTCCCTGGCCCGCGCGCACGGCGTTCGCGTTCGCGGTGCCTGATCGCCTGCAGCGGCGAGCCGCTGTTAAGCCCTCGGCTGCGCGCGCTTAACCTGCGGGTGCGCATCCTGCTGGCGTCCTCTAGCGGAGCTCCGGCATAGACGACGATCTCGACACGATGACGATCGAGCAATTGCGCGAAGAAGCACGGCGCCTTCGCGCCGGCATCCGCGCGCACCGCGACAGCAGCCTGCACGAACTGTGCTGGCATCACCCGCAGTTGTGGAACCTGTTGCCCGAGAGCACCGCGCCGGAGATCGCGGTGCCGGAGTGGCCGGCGTTCATGCGCGGCTGCGTGCGCTATCGGCAATCGCTGGACCGGCAGCGGCCGGATGCGCGCAGGGTGGATATCGAAGCGGAGTGAGCGCGTTCGCTGCGCTCAACGCTCCGGGCGCGGGTCGTCCCTCGGGCCACGACGGTCGCGATCGTCGTCGCGATCGCGCGGCTTGGGCGGGTTGGCCTGCATCCATGCGCGGCGTTGCTCCGGGGTCATCGCGCGCCAGCGTTCGCGCAGGGCCTCGCGGTCGGCCTCGTTGAGATCGCGCATGCGGCCGAACAGGGCGCGCGCCTGTTCGCGTTGTTCCGGGTTCATGCCTTCCCAGCGGCGCATGCCGTGGCGTGCGCGTTTGCGTTGCTCCGGCGTCATCTGCTGCCAGCGGCGGGCGTGATCGAGCATGCGCAGGCGCTCGCCGGGCTCGGCGTTCCAGCGTTCGCGCACCGGCGCGATCAGTTGTTCGCGTTGCTGCGGGCTGAGCTGTTCCCAGGCCGGCGGCGTCGCGGCCTTGGGGTCGGCCGGCCGCGGACCGGCGGCGAACACCGGGGCCGCAGCCAGCAGCGCCAGCCAGAGCAGGCAGGCCGATGCGGGGCGGAACGAAAGGCGGGACATGGGGCTTACTCCGTTGCGGGCAGGTCGTCGTCGGACGCCAGCCACAGGTAGAAATCGGGATTCTCGTCGAGCGAGGCCAGCGCGGTGCTGCTGTCGTAGCCGGCGGCTTCGGGCGCCGGCAATACCGCGACCGGCGTTTCGCCGCTGGGCATTTCGGTCTGCGGCGTGCGCTGCAACTGCAGGCCGATGGCGAGCGCGAACACCGCCGCGGTGCCGCTGGCCAGGGCCCAACCCAGGCCGCGGCGCGGTGCGCGCGCCTCGGCACCGGCGTTGTGCCGGGCCAGGCGCAGGCGCGCGCGGGTGGACGGCGAGACCTCGGCCAGCGCGCGCCGATGCAGGGCGCGTGCGGCTTCGTCGAAGGCGCGGTCGGCGTCGGCCGGGCCGTCGCTGCCATAGCGTGGGTCGTTGTGGTTCATCGCCAGTCCTCCAATTGTCGCTGCAGCGCTTCGCGCGCGCGCGACAGATGCGTCTTTACCGCGCCTTCGCTGCAGCCCATCGCCCGCGCGGTCGTGGCGACGTCGAGTTCTTCCAGTATCCGCAGGCTGAAGGCCTCGCGTTGCCGGCGCGGCAAGGCGCCCAGCGCGTCGGCCAGCTTTGCGTAGGCCTCGCGGCCGTCGTGGGTGCGCGCCGGGTCGGGACCGTCGTCGGCCCAGTCCAGCGGGGTTTCGTCCTCGCGCGCGGCCGGCATCAGCCAGCGCAGCCGGAAGGTGCGCCGGCGCTGCACATCGACGATGCGGCTGCGCAGGATGCTCCAGAACAGTGGAGTCCATTCCGCGGCCGGCCGCTCGCGGTAGCCGAGCATCTTCACCATCGCGTCCTGGACCGCGTCCAGCGCATCGTCGCGCTGGCGCAGGCCGAGTTCGGCGAAACGGAACGCGCGCGTGCCGATGCCGGCGAGGAATTCCTCCAGCGTCGTGGGGCTGCGCTCGGTCGCGTCCGTTGGGGACGCGACCAGAGCCAGATCGTCGGCTTCGGCGGACACGATTTGCAGCATACGACTCAAGGCTTAATGCCGGTGGTCCCAGCGGCGATCGAAACGTTCGCCGCGGCGTTCCCAGCGCGCTTGTGCCAAGTCGCCGCGGCGGTCCAGGTGGGCCTCGGCGCGCTCGCCGTGGCGGTCGACCCGGGCCGCTGCGCGCGCATGGCCGTGGGCGGCCAGGGCGTCGGCGCGGCGGTCGCTGCGGGCCTCGATGCGGTCGCCGCGCCGGTCCAGACGCTGGTCGATGCGCTCGCCGTGGCGTTCCATGCGGTGCTCGACCCGGTCGCCACGGTCGCCGGCGACGGCGTTGCCGGCCAGGCCCAGGGCGGCGCCCAGACAGGCCAGGGCGAGCAGATAGGGTGTGCGTTTCATGTGGCTTTCCTCGTCGGTGGATGCGTTTCGAGCCCTGCGAGGAGGCAAACGCCCGGCCGTCGTCTCGGTTGACAACGCTGGCGCCCGGTTCATGGAACGTTATGATGCGGAAGACATCGCATGGGGAAGACAAAGATGGGCGACGGGTTCGTGGCGCTGTACATCTTCATGCTGGCGGCGATCGCCGGCCACGTGATCATCTCGCGGGTACCGGTGATCCTGCATACCCCGCTGATGTCGGGCTCCAACTTCATCCACGGCATCGTCCTGATCGGCGCGATGGTCGTGCTGGGCCACGCCGACACCACCCTGGAAAAAGCGATCGGCTTCGTCGCGGTGCTGCTGGGCGCGGGCAACGCCGCCGGCGGTTACGTGGTCACCGAGCGCATGCTGGAGATGTTCAAGGCCAGCAAGAAGCCGGCCGGCAAGTCCGGGGGCGCGGCATGAGCGCGCAGGTGCTGCTGGCGTCGGCCAGCTATTTCGTCGCCGCGACCCTGTTCCTGCTGGGCCTGCAGCGCATGGCCTCGCCGGTCACCGCGCGCAGCGGCATCCGCTGGGCCGGCATGGGCATGGTGATCGCGACCGCGGCCACCTTCCTGCTGCCCGAACTGCACAACATCGTCCTGATCGTGCTGGCGCTGGCGATCGGCACCGGCCTGGCCTGGATCTCGGGCAAGAAGGTCGCGATCACCGACATGCCGCAGATGGTCGCGCTGTACAACGGCATGGGCGGCGGTTCGGCGGCGGCGATCGGCGCGGTCGAGTTGCTGCGCTTCGCCAGCCTGCAGACCAGCGACCCGCTGATCGCGCAGTTGCGATCCGGCCACGTCGACATGCAGCAGCCGACCACGACCCTGGTGCTGGCGGTGATCGGCGCGGCCATCGGCGCGGTCTCGCTGTCGGGTTCGATCATCGCCTGGGCCAAGCTCGACGGCCGTCTCGACCGGCGCGTGGTGTTCCCGGGCCAGCAGATCTTCAACGCCGCGGTGGCGCTGGCGCTGGTCGCGCTGGGCGCGGTCGTGGTGCTGACCCTGAACGTGCCGGCGATCATCGCCTTCTTCGTGGTGGCGCTGGCGCTGGGCGTGCTGATGACGCTGCCGATCGGCGGCGCCGACATGCCGGTGGTGATCTCGCTGTACAACGCCCTGACCGGTCTGGCGGTGGCGTTCGAAGGTTATGTACTGGGCAACGAGGCCCTGATCATAGCCGGCACCATGGTCGGCGCGGCCGGCATGCTGCTGACGCGCTTGATGGCCAAGGCCATGAACCGGCCGATTACCGGCGTGTTGTTCTCCAACTTCGGCGGCGGCGGTCAGGCCCAGGAGATCAGTGGCAGCCAGAAACCGATCGAGGCCGGCGACGTGGCTGCGATGATGGCCTTCGCCGAGCGCGTGGTGATCGTGCCGGGCTACGGCCTGGCGGTGGCGCAGGCGCAGCACAAGATCTGGGAACTGACCCAGAAGCTCACCGAGCGCGGGGTCAAGGTGAAGTTCGCGATCCATCCGGTCGCCGGACGCATGCCCGGCCACATGAACGTGCTGCTGGCCGAGGCCGGTGTGCCCTACGACATGATCGTCGACATGGACGACATCAACCCGGAGTTCCCGAACACCGACGTGTCGCTGGTGATCGGCGCCAACGACGTGGTCAATCCGGTAGCCAAGACCGACCCGGCCTCGCCGATCTACGGCATGCCGATCCTGGACGTGGTCAATTCCAAGAACACCATCGTGATCAAGCGCGGCAAGGGCACCGGCTTCGCCGGCATCGAGAACGCGCTGTTCTACGCCGACAACACCCGCATGCTGTTCGGCGACGGCGCCGAGATGGCCAGCGCGCTGGTGTCGGAACTCAAGGCGCTGGACGGCGGGCACTAGCCGCCCGGCCTGGAGGTGCGCCGGCGCGAGCGCGGCGCACCCTCGATCGGGCTTACTGGCCGCCGCGCACGCGCAGGGTCAGGCCCTTGAGGAAATTGCGCAGCAGTTGATCGCCGCAGGCGCGGTAGTTCTTGTGGTCGCTCTGGCGGAACAGCGCGCTCAGCTCCGGCTTGGAGACCGGGAAGCCGGCGTCCGCGAACGCCTGGTGCATGTCCATGTCCTTCAGCTCGAACGCGACCCGCAGCTTCTTCAGCACCAGGTTGTTGGTGACGCGCTTTTCGAACGGACGCGGCGGCAGGCTCTCGTCGCGGCCGCGGTAGTGATAGACCAGGCCGTCGAGGAAACGCGCGAGCACCGCGTCGTTGCATTCGGCATAGCCTTCGTCCTCGTCCTTCTTGAGGAAGGCTTGGACCTGGGTCTTGTCGATGGCGTAGCCGGGGTCCGCGAGCTGGACCAGCTCGACGACCTTGTTGTCGCTGAGGTCGAGCATGTAACGGATGCTGCGTAATACGTCGTTGCTGATCATTGCCTGTCCTGCCGAGCCGGGCCGGTGCTACCGGAGATGAAGTCTGCGGTGCCCGCTGGCCAGGGCGCCGGTGGCTGCTGCGTCTTCGCGTGCATTGGGGCGCCCGGCACGCGCCGGGGACGTCCGCGAAACGGGATTTTGGCATTTCGGGCGGGATCGGGCGCGCCGATATCGGTCCGGAACGGGTATCGGACCGGTTTCGGGCGGGTTTTCGGGCCGGACAGGCGCTGGATTCGACGCTGGGCGCGTCAAACGGCGATCGGCGATGCGATCCGAGGCGGGTGCCGGCCCCGGAAGGGCGGCGGCCGTCCCTGGCCACCGTCGGGGAACGCGCGGACGCTCAGCCCTGCAGTTCGCTGAAGACGTAGCCCTGGGCCTTGCGGTGTTCGTGACAGGCCGCGCAGCCGGCGCGCTGGTCGCTGTCGAGGCGGTCGGTGTCCGCGCCGGCGGCGAACTCGGCGTAGCCCCAGCCGCCGGTGGCGGCGTAGCGGCGTGCATCCTTGACCATGACGTCGACGTGGCGGCGCGGGCCCTGATCGATGCTGCCGTCGGCAGTGACGCGGGTTTCGAACAGATCGTAGGCCAGCACCGAGCCGTCGGCGTAGCGGCCGTCGCGGTAGCCGGCCAGGGCCAGCTCGTTGGCGTAGATGTGGTGCAGGCCGCCGTAGCTGGCGAAGGCGGGGTGGCCGGCGGGGATCAGGCCGCTCTTGATGTGGGTCCAGCGCGTGTAGCCCTGCGGGAAAGCGATAGGCGCGTGCGCGGCCGGTTCGAGCGAGGCCGGTTCGAACGAGGCCGATCCGGGTGGGGCCGGTTTCGGCGAGCATGACCCCGGTGCGACATAACCGGCCGAGATCGCGATGCCGGAGCCTAGCGCGCCGGCCACGACCAGAATCAGTGCGATTACGGTGCGCCGGCGCGGTGCTGCGGTATCAGCGCGCATCGGCGGCTAGCCCCTGGCCGTGCGCGCGATCGTCGCCGGCGAAACCGCGGCGCACGATCAGCGCGATCGGCAGACCGACCAGCAGCGCGTGGGCGACGATGCTGCACACGATCCACAAGGTATTGGCCGCTCCGCCGCCGGGCGCGGCCGACAGCGGCACTACGACGTAGGTCATCAGCGCGTACAGCAGCAGTCCGTAGAGCAGACCGTAACGCACCGGACGCGCGACCAGCGCCGGCCAGCGGCGCGCGACCAGGGCGTAGGCCGCGGCCATCATCGTGGCGATGAAGTAGTGCAGGACCAGACCCAGCGCGGCGGTGGCGTTGCCGCCGCCGAACGCGTCCTTGCCGAGCACGCCGGCGGCGATGCTCTGGCCGATGCGCTGCGCGGGCACGCCTTTCAGGCCCCAGAAACTGGTGGCGTAGACGATATCCAGGGTGCCGGCGACCAGGCCGGCGGCGAGGACGCACAGCAGCAGGCTGCGGGTAGTGGGCGAAGCGGAGCGGGGCATGCGGTGATCCTCGTCGGTGTTGCGGCGGTCGGTTCGATCGTTCGTGGGAGCCGGCTCAGGCAGCCTGCGGTTCGGCGCATTCCATCCGCCGCGCTTCGGTCGCGGTCAGGCCGAAGGAATGCTTGAAGGCACGGCAGAACGCGCTCTGGCTTTCGAAGCCCAGCGCCTCGGTGATCTCGCACACCGGCATGCGGGTCTCGCGGACCATGCGCCAGGCGCGGTCGGAGCGCAGGCGCGCGGCGTACTCGGTGGGGGTTTCGTCGAACACGTCGCGGTAGATGCGGATCAGGTGGCAGGGCGAGTAGCTCGCGCTGCGCGCCAGCCGCGCCAGGTCCAGGCGCGCGTCGGGATGACGGCGGATCAGGTGCTGCACGCGCAGCAGGCGCAGCAGGGTCTGCTGGCGCCGGCGCAGGGTGCGGCCGCTGCAGCGCTGCAGGCGCTGGTGCAGGTCGCGTTGCTGGTCGATCAGGGCCGCGCACAGGGCTTCCAGCAACGGCTCGATGTCGTCCTCGACGTCGCGCGCGCGGCGCGCCAGGCGCACGGTCAGGCGCCGCAGATCGCGACTGGACGCACCTTCCCAGGGGAACAGGTCGGCGCTGCCGCTGTCTGCATTGCCGTCCTCGCCGTGGCGATTCGTGCGCAGGTAGCGCGCCCAGGCCGCCTGCGAGCCGACCAGGGCCAGCCAACCGCAGGGTTGGCGCGCGCTGCAGCGCAGGGGGCCTTCGCGCCAGACCTGGGCGTGGCCTGCGTCGATCTCCCAGCTGCTGTCCTGGGCTTCGCAGCGCAGCCGGCCCGACAGCGGCAGGCAGAACGAAATCCATTGCGCCGGCAGTTCCAGTTGCGCGCCGCGTGCGGAGGCGCGCACCAGGTGCAGGGCGTCGCCGCTGACGGCGCTCAGGTCGAGGTTTTCGGCGAAGCGGAGGGGGTGGTAGCGCAGGTTCACTGGGGGCTCTCGCGATTCGAAGGCGCATCCGGCGCCGTTGCGATCACCCTACCCAGCGTTGCGTGCGTGCTGGAGGACCAATTGTCGCGAACGCGATGGAGCCAATCGGAAGCCGTCGCGGGATCCGAAAAAGAGCCCGGGAAGTGTTCCCGGGCATGCCTGCGGACGGTGGGTGCGCTGCGCCGTGGTTTCGTGCGTGCCGGACTAGCGTCGACCTTGCTTCGAGAGAGAGATGGAGCACCGCGGACGCCGCAAATGGTGGTCCCGGCGCGATCCGGGCGCTGTCCCGCGGGCGCCCGCCCGGATCGACGCGGGCTGTCGTTCGGCTGTGCCGAAGACGCGAAAAAAGCGGCCCCTCGCGGGGCCGCCGGTGTCGTACGGGTTTTGCGAGAGGTCAGAACTTCTGGGTGTAGCGGAAGTAAATGAAGCGACCGGGCACTTCGTACGCCGCGTCGAAGCTGTTGGCGAAGGCCTGCACCGAGCGCGGCGGGTCCTTGTCGAACAGGTTGTTTACGCCGATGGTGACCTTGGAGTTCCAGGGCGTGTTCCAGTACACGCTGGCGTCGTGGTAGGTGGTCGCGCCGATCTTGTTCTCGGCCTCGGCCATCGAGCGGATCGCGTCGCCGCCGGCTTCGCCGTCCCAGACGCCGTTGTTGTTGACGTCGACCGGAATGCCGATCACGCGGTCCGGGTCCGAGCACAGGAAGCTGTAGCCGTAGTCGACCATGGCTTGGCAACGCTCGTCCTGGTGCGAGAAGTAGCGCACGTTCCAGGTCGCGCCGAAGTCGCCCTTTTCCCAACGCGCCATCAGGTTGGAGCGGATGCGCCAGCCGTTGCTGCCGGTGATGTATTCGCCCGGTTCGTTGGCGGATTCGTCGATCGGCCACTCCTCCACGCGCTGACCGATATGCGGTACGTCGTTGAGGCGCTCGCCGAAGATGCCGTCGTCGTCGAGATCGCTCTCGGCTTTGGCGACGTAGCTGGTGTCCCAGTTGAAGCTGAACTTGCCCCAGCGGCTTTCAGGCAGCTTGTAGTTGACGGTCATGTCGAAGCCTTCCGTGCGCAGGCCGCCGATATTGACCGGCTGCGACAGCAAGGTGGCGACCGCGCCGCCGGGCGCGCGGGTGTAGTTGCAGAAGCGCTGGACGTTGCCGACCACGCATTCGTCGAGGATGAACTGGCCGGTAGGCGCGACCAGGGCGTTGTCGATGTCGATCTTCCACCAGTCCAGGGTGATATCGAAGCCTTCCAGCCAGCTCGGGCTGTAGACGAAGCCCAGGGTGGTCGATTCGCTGCTTTCCGGCTCCAGCAGCGGGTTGCCGCTGACGTTGATGCGGATCTGCGGATTGCCCTGGTCGTAGCCGCCGGGGGTCACGCCTTGTGCAAGGCAGCGTGCTTGCGCGGCGGGCGAGAGGTTGGGGAAGCGCGCCAGGTTGCAGGGATCGGCGATGGTCGGGAAGGAGTCGGCGCTGCCGGCGAACAGTTCCACGATCGCCGGAGCACGGAAGCCCTCCGACCAGTTGCCGCGGATCATCAAGTCGTCGATCGGTTTCCAGCGGAAACCGAACTTGCTGTTGAGCGTGTCGCCGACGTTGCTGTAGTCCGAGTAGCGAGTGGCGATCGAGAAGTCGAGCAGCTTGGCGAACGGCATGTCGGCCAGCACCGGCACCGCCAGTTCGAGGTAGGCCTCGTCCAGCGAATAGCCGCCGGAGATCGGCGCGGCCGCGTTGCCGGTGGTATTGCCGGAAGCGATCAGGGCGTCGGGCTGGAAGTAGCCGCTCTCGGCCCGGTGCTCGAGACCGAACGAGAACGCCAGCGGACCGCCCGGCAGGTTGAACAGATCGCCGCCGATGTTGGCGTAGTAGGTCTTCTGCTTGAAGCCGACCGAGTCGTGGGCGACGAAGCTCGAGTAAGCCAGCATTTCCGGCGTGAGCGAGCCGGCCGCGCCGAGCAAGTTCATCGGCACGCAGCCCAGGATGATCGAGGTCGCGTCGCCGGGGCGGCTGACGCAGATCGGGCGGCCGCTGGTGGCGCGGCCGGCGACGGTGTCGATCATCGACGGACCCAGCGCGTTCTTCAGCGCGAGCAGGTTGAACAGGCCGTCGGTGACGGTGTTCTGCTTGTTCTCGCCGTAGAAGTAGCCGGCCTCCCAGTCGAACGGCTTGTCGGCGAAGTCCAGCGTGCCCTCGAAGCCGAGATTGGTGGCGAAGGTGTCGATGTCCTGTCGGAACGAGCGGCCGCCGGTTTCGACGGCGCGGCGCTGGACGCGCGAGACCATGACGCCGAACGGGTTGTACATGCTGTCCGGGCTGATCGTGACGGTCCGGGGTTGCAGGCCCGCGCCCGGACCGCTGCCGAGCACGATCGGCATCGCCGCCAGCAGCTGTTCGGAGCGGCGGTTGTTGTAGGTCACGGTGGTCAGGAAGCGCAGGTTGTCGGTGATGTCGAGCGAGCCGGAGGCGAACACCGAGCGCCGTTCCTGCGGCGTGAGCAGGTAGTTGTCGGGCGCGAAGTTGTAGAAGTCGTCGCCAGTGCGATTGCGCCAGCTGGTGCCGCTGAGGCCGTCGTTGTAGGTGAAGTTGCCGACCACGCCGGGGGTCTGGGTGCCGGGAGGCGCACCGTTGGGGTTGGCGACGGTGGGACGGGTCTCGGCGACCGAGCAGGTGCCGAAGATCGGGTCGAAGGTGCCGGTGCACAGGGCGAAGCGGCCGTTGGGCGTGGTCGAGCTGCCGAAGGCGACGCCGGTGCCGGCGCGCGGCTCCTTGGAGATCTTGCGGTCGCCGGCCAGTACCGGCTCTTCCTTGACGTAGGCCAGGCCGAGCATCGCGGTCCAGCGGTCGGACGCGGCGCCGATGGTGAAGTCGACCGCCTCGCGGAAGCCGTCGCCGTCGCCGTAGGTGCCCAGGTAGGCGTTGGCTTCGGCACCTTCGTAGTTCTGGCGCAGGATCACGTTGACCACGCCGGCGATGGCGTCGGAACCGTAGATGGTCGAGGCACCGTCCTTCAGCACTTCGATGCGTTCGACCGCGGCGGTCGGGATGGTGTTGAGATCGACCACGCCGCCCAGGCCGGCGCCGCCGACCCAGCGCTTGCCGTTGACCAGGACCAGGGTGCGGTTGGGGCCGAGGTTGCGCAGGTCCACCTGGGTCTGGCCGTCGCCGCCGTTGTTGACGGTGCTGTTGAGCGCGGAACCGTTGGCGGTGATGTTCTGGATCACATCGCCGACCGAGGTAAGGCCCTGGGCGCTGATGTCTTCGCGGCTGAGCGAGAAGATCGGCTGCGAGGTTTCGATGTCGGTACGTTTGATGCGCGAGCCGGTCACTTCGATCCGGTCCAGGGTGGTCGCCTGGGTCTCTTCCGCGGCCTGGGCGTGCGCCGCCAGCGGCAGTGCCGCGCTGGAAACGGCGGCGCTGGCGAACAGCGCTCGTCGGATGGCGTGACTGAGGGTGTGCGAGGGCATTGCGATAACTCCGCTGAGTAAGGGCCATGCGTTGGCCGGCTCAGTGAAATTACGAATCCTTAACGATCGGCGTTGCGCGGTCCGCGACTGAAAAGCTATGCCGGACTCGTGCGGTGACTGCGCGGATGTGGCGATTTGTGTTGACGCTCCCATTGGTCATGTTGTGCCGGCATCATCCAGCCCGATAGATTGGTCGCCGGGCGGATCGGACGCGCCCGCATTCATGGAGCCAATCGGGACCTCCCATGCATCTGGAGCTAGACGGACGCGGCCCGCTGCAAGGCCAACTGGTGCGCGCGCTCAAGGACGCCGTGCTGTCGGGGCGCGTCGCCCAGGGCGTGCGCTTTCCGCCCACGCGCGCGCTCGCGCAACAGTTGGAGGTGTCGCGCAACACCGTGCTGGCGGCGTACGAGCAGCTGCGCGCCGAAGGTTTCATGCAGGGGCGGATCGGTTCGGGCAGTTACGTCGCCACGCCGATCACTCCGGCCGCGCCGGCGGCCCGGCCGGCCGAACGCGGCCTGGCCCAGACCGAGTACATCCGCCGCCTGCGCGCCTGCCACGATCACGCGCGCATGCCCGGGCGCCGCGTCGAGGGCGCGCGCTACAGCTTCCAGTACGGCGTGCCGTTCACCAATCCGCTGCTGACTTCGGCCTGGTCGCGCGCGCTGGCGCACTCGGCGCTGTATACGCCGCCGACCTATCCGACCGCGCACGGCAACCCGGCCCTGCGCGCCGCGGCTAGCGAATACATCGCGCACCGGCGCGGTGTGATCTGCTCGCCCGAGGACGTGATCATCGTCGCCGGTACGCAGCAGGCGATCAGTCTGACCGCACGCGTGCTGCTCGATCCGGGCGATGCTGCGGTGATCGAGGAGCCGCAATACTTCGCCACGCGCGAGGCGCTGCACACCCACGGCGCGCGCCTGGTCCCGGTCGCGATCGATCGCGAAGGCCTGCGCACCGACGATCTGCCCGGCGAACCGCCGCGACTGATCTGCGTGACCCCCTCGCATCAGTTCCCGACCGGCGCGCTGATGTCGCTGCCGCGACGGCTGGCTTTGCTGGACTACGCCCGCCGCCACGACTGCTGGATCTTCGAGGACGACTACGACGGCGAATTCCGCTACGACGCGCAACCGCACGCGGCGCTGCGCTCGCTCGACGAATCCGGGCGGGTGGTCTACGTCGGCAGCTTCTCCAAGGTGCTGTTTCCGTCGTTGCGGCTGGGCTACATCGTGGTGCCGCCGAGCCTGCGCGACGATTTCATCGCGGCCAAATGGGTCGACGATTTCGGATCGCCCGGGATCGAGCAGGCGGCGTTGGCGCAGTTCATGGCCGACGGCAGTTTCGAGCGCCACCTGCGCCGCACCGGCAAGACCTTGAAGCAGCGACGCACGGCTTTGCTCGACGGCTTGCGCGCGCATTGCGGCGAGCACATCGAGATCGAGGATTCGCATGCGGGCATGCACTTGCTGGTGTGGCTGCGCGGGCGCGACGCGGCCCAGGGCGAGGCTTTGATCGCGCATGCGGCGACGCGTGCGCTGGGCTTGTACTCGATCGCGCCGTATTACCTGCATGCGCCGGATCGTGCCGGCCTGCTGATGGGGTTCGGGGCGATGTCGGTGGCGGAGATCGGCGAGGCGGCCAAGTTGTTTGGGGAGTGTTTGAGGGAGACGGCGGTGGGGTGAGGGGGGCGGCACTTTGCGGTTGCGTCTACTTCGCTCGCCTTGGGGTAGGAGCGGCGTAAGCCGCGACCGCGAACTTCGCTTGCCGGGAGGTTTCGTTTTGAGTCCGTCTCCTGCCTTCTGTGGGAGCGGCGTGAGCCGCGATCGTCAGCCCCGCGGTTGCGCCTGATTCGCTCTCGCCTTGGGGTAGGAGCGGCGTAAGCCGCGACCGCGAACTTAGCGTGCGGACGGAGGTTCCGCTTCAGGTCTGCCTCTGCCTTCTGTGGGAGCGGCGTAAGCCGCGATTGTCGACCCCTCCGCCGCGCCTGCTTCGGTCGCTTTGGGGTAGGAGCGGCGTGAGCCGCGACCGCGAGCTCAGGGGTTCTGCGTTGGCTTCGCTTCTTAAGTCAAAGGCTTCCGCCCGCTGCGCGCGCGGGTCACTTTCTCTTGCTGGCCCAAGAGTCCGCCTGGATTCCCTTCGGTCAAAAGTAACCAAAGAGAAGGGCTTGTCTAGACAAGCCTCCCCTGCGAGCTCCTAGCTTGCGCGGGGATTTTTCGACGGGACATCCTTATCGCTTCGAAAAACGCCGCGCATCCTGCGCGCCGCCCTTCGGGATCTACGGTTGTTCGTCGTGGTGCGGCTCAATGGATTCCAATGCCGCAGCAACGGCAACGGCAACGGCAATGGCAATGGCAACGGCAACGGCAATGGCAATGGCTGCTACCGCTGCCAAGGAGGTTCGTAGGATGTGGTGAGCCGCAGGCGAACCGCATCGCGGTGCCACGTGATTCCTGATCGCTATTCGCCTCGGGCCGCGCCCAGGCGCATGCCGCGCACCGGCCTCAGCGCGAAGCCACCGCCGCAACCACGACACCTGCCGTCATCCAGGCCCAGTCGGTGGGGCTGTTGGCGAGTTGGGTCAGCAGCCAGGCGTGGTGCGGGCCGAGTTTGAACAGCGAGTCCAGCATGCCCACGCCCAGCGACAGGCCGATCTGGGTCGCGGCGATGCTCCAGCTGTACATGGCCACGATCGCGACGGTGCCGAAGACGCCGAGCAGGGCGCGGCGAGGGCCCCGGCGCCAGCCGCCCAGGCGCAGCATCCAGGCCAGGTCGAGGGCGCCGATCACCGTCATCCAGCTGTTCTGGCGGCCGCTGTACAGGCTCAACAGCAGCCACACCGCGACGAAACCCAGGGTGCCGAGCAGGAACAGCGACCAGGCCAGCGAACGCGACACCAGCGACCTCGATTCAGGTGCGGCAGGGGCGGGCTGGGCGGGTGCGATCATCTGGGGCTCGGGTGGCGGGGGAATCCAGCCGCACAGCATAGCCGGCCGCGTGCCCGCGGGCAGTGCCTGAAGTCGGCCTGTCGCCAGGGGAGGCCGGCACGGCGCCTCGCCCATGCCGGTTTGACGACGCCCCGGCGACGCTGCGATCCACCCCCGGGCCCGGGCCCGACGCAGCCCCCTGATAGACTGCGCGCCTTGTGCGCAAGCGCGGCACCCCAATCTTTCACGCATGTACTCCCGTAGCAGCGAACCCGTCCGTTTCGAGCGCGATTGCGCCGTCGTCCTTGTGCCGCAGGGCGAACAGGTGACCCTGCCCGCCGGCAGCGTCGGCTACATCACCCAGGCCCTGGGCGGCAGCTATACCGTGTTCGTCGAAGGCAATCTGTTCCGGATCTCGGGCAAGGACGCCGACGCCATCGGCAAGGAACCGCCGGAACCACTGGAACTGCCCGCGGGCGCCGACGACGAGGCGGTCGAGCAATTGGTGTGGAAGCAGCTGCGCACCTGTTTCGATCCGGAAATCCCGATCAACGTGGTCGACCTGGGCTTGGTCTACGAAGCCCTGATCAAGCCCCGCGACGACGGCCAGCGCACAGTCGAAGTGCGCATGACCCTGACCGCGCCGGCCTGCGGCATGGGCGACATCCTGGTCGACGATGTCCGCAGCAAGCTGGAAATGATTCCGACCGTGGCCGAGGCCGACGTCGAGCTGGTGTTCGACCCGCCGTGGGGCCGCCACATGATGTCCGAGGCCGCGCGCCTGGAAACCGGCATGTTCTGAAGCGCCGCCGGCGCGGCCGCAGCCGCGGCCCCGGACGGTTGCGCATGCGTATATTTCCGTATGCGCCAAATTTATCCTATTGTGAAAAATGCAAGCCGGGTTCACGGTTCGTACCCGTGTGAACCGTTTTCAGCGCATGGACGCGCCCTGCGTGCCTACCAGGTTGTTGATGCGACCGATGCAGGGGATCGGCCGTACACGCCGTTCGGCTTTTCGCGTCTTCGACGCAACGCAAGCAGGCCAGGACGGTTACCTGCCGCGGACCGCGGCATCACTCGCGTTACAAATCGGGGCTGCAAGAACGGTCGGTGCTGGGGAGGCGCTGTCGGCATCCGCCTGGGAAGAGGCGAGGGGCCGCGGAGCGCTGCTGCGTTCGCTGCGATGCCGGTGGTCCGCCTCGATGCGGCGCGCCGGCCTGGGTGGAGCGGGACGCCGCTCCTCGTGCACGCGTCGACGCCGCATTCGTCGCTACCGCGCAGGGCCCGCTCACGCTTAATGAGATGTGGATGGCGCGCCCGGTCTGGTCCAGTACCCAGGCCTCCGGCTGGGGCAGCTGCGTGGATCTGATCGCGCCGGACGGTACGGTCTACAACCTCCATAACCGTTCCGGCGGCAGCGCCGACAACGTCAGCGGCACCTTTGGCAAGAATCTGTCGACCGAGGCGCTCAACGGTACCTGGAGGCTGCGTGCCGCCGATCGCACCATTTTGGATGTCGGCCGCATCGACACCTGGAGCATCACCTTCTGATCGCGGTCCCGTCCGGTACGCGCCTGCCTCCGAGCCTGTGCCGGGAGTGCGTGCCGGATTCCACGACAGCTGATGAGAAACCCCGGCTTCGGCCGGGGTTTCTCATATGGGGGCGGTGGGTCGACCGCGTGCCGCGCAGTGCCGAGCCGTTCGCGCGGCGACAGCGAGCGCTTGCCGCGGCGCCCGGGTCGGGCCCGATGCGTCGACCGTCGCATCGGACCCGGTGGCGCAGATTAGGGGCGGCCTTGCGGCCGAGACAGGGATTTTTCGCCAGACGGCAAACGCGGCCGTATGGGAGAAGTGGGATGCATGCCACAAAAATATGGGCCTGATGAGGGAGTTGGCGGATTGTTAGGGCCTCAGTGGGCTCCTTAGCGTGGATGGCGTGCGGCGAGGTGCTGCACGAAACGTGTCGTCCCGACCCTTGCCGCAACGCAGCAACGCATGCGGAGCGCCTGGCAGCGGGACGATCTCAGCCGCGGTCCTGCGGCGTATTCGATTCCATCTCGGGGGTTTCAAGGATGTCCATTTCCAATCACGGCCGCGTTCGCGTCCACGCACTGGCTGCGGCCACCGCCGTCGCGCTGACCACCTTGTGCGCCGCGCCGGCTTTCGCCGGTCGCATGAGCGTGTCCGGCCTGCAGGCCGAAGGCAGCTACGACCAGTTCATCGTGAAATACAAGGACGCGGCGGCCGAGCGCAGCAGCGCGAGCGCGTTGCAGTCTTCGCTCAGCGGCGCCGCGCGCGCGCTGCCGGCGGTGTCCGGCAAGCACCTGGGCCTGAAGCAGCTGCGCCGCATGGCGCTGGGCGCGGACGTGGTGCGCAGCGACCGCAAGCTCAATCGCACTGAAGCCGAATCGCTGATGCGCCAGATCGCATCCGATCCCAACGTCGAATACGTCGAACCCGATCTGATCATGCAGGCCCTGGCGACGCCCAACGACCCGCGCTACAACGAGCAGTGGCACTACGCCACCAGCGCGGTCGGCGCCAATGTGTCCAGCGCCTGGGACACCTCCACCGGCACCGGTGTGGTCGTTGCGGTCATCGACAGCGGCCGTCTGGCCCATAACGATCTGGACGCCAACACCCTGACGGGCTACGACTTCGTGACCTCGACCGGCAGCGGTAACGGCGGTTCCGGCGACGGCAACGGCCGCGACGCGGATCCGACCGACGCCTCCAACGTCAAGCACGGCACCCACGTGGCCGGCACCATCGCCGCGGTCACCAACAACAGCGTCGGCGTCGCAGGCGTGGCCTACAACGCCAAGGTCGTGCATGCGCGCGTGCTCGGCAACGGCGGCTACGGTTCGACCTCGGACATCGTCGACGCGATCACCTGGACGTCGGGCGGCACCGTCAGCGGCGTGCCGGCCAACGCCAATCCGGCCGAGGTCATCAACCTCTCGCTGGGCGGCACCGGCGCCTGCGGCCTGAGCTACCAGAACGCGATCACCGCCGCGATCAACCGCGGCACCACCGTGGTCATCGCCTCGGGCAACAGCAACAACGACGTGTCGAATTTCTCGCCGGCCAACTGCCCGGGTGCGATCTCGGTCGCCTCCAGCGACATCAACGGCAATCGCGCGTGGTACTCGAACTACGGCGCCACCATCGACATCACCGCGCCCGGCGGCGAAACCTGCTCGCCGCTGGTCGAGTTCCTGGCGCTGGGCGAGTCCACCTCGGGCAAGTGCGCGCAGACCCACACCGCCAACGGTATCCTTTCGACCTACGACGCCAACGGTTATTTCTTCAACCAGGGCACCTCGATGGCCGCGCCGCACGTGGCCGGCATCGTCGCCCTGATGCAGGCGGCGGCGCCGTCGCCGAAGACCCCGGCGGAAATCCAGACCATCCTGGCCAACACCGCGCGTCCGATCACGGCCGCCAAGTGTCCGGGCGGCTGCGGTCCGGGCCTGGTCGATGCGGCCGCGGCCGTGTTGGCCGCGCAGGGCGGTACCGGCAACGCGGCACCGGTGGCCAACTTCAGCTCCTCGGCCAGCGGCTTGACGGTGGCGTTCACCGACTCTTCCACCGACAGCGACGGCAGCATCGTCTCGCGCAGCTGGAACTTCGGCGACAGCACCACCTCGACCGCGACCAATCCGAGCAAGACCTACTCGGCCGCCGGCACCTACACGGTGACGCTGACGGTGACCGACGACGACGGCGCGACCCACACCAAGACCGCCTCGGTCACGGTCGGCACCAGCGGCGTGCAGACCTACACCAACGGCACCGACGTCAGCATTCCCGACAACAACGCGATCGGTGTGAGCAGCTCGATCGTGGTCTCGGGCCGCACCGGCAACGCCCCGGCCAACGCCTCGATCTCGGTCAACATCATCCATCCGTACAAGGGCGACCTGATCGTCGACCTGATCGCGCCGGACGGTTCGGTCTACAACATCCACAACCGTTCCGGCGGCAGCGCCGACAACGTCACCGGTACCTTCAGCAAGAACCTGTCGACCGAAGCGCTTAACGGCACCTGGAAGCTGCGTGCCGCCGATCGCGCCGGCCAGGACGTCGGCTACATCGACACCTGGAGCATCACGTTCTGATCGCGGTGCCGTCCGGCACACGCAGCGCACGCGTTACGTGCGCCGGACCTTGGATGCAGCAACTTCGGACCCCGGCTTCGGCCGGGGTTCTTTTCGATTCAGACTGGCGCGCGTAGCTTTCGTACCAGACGCAACCCCATCGGCGCCGTCCGCGCGTTGATAACGGAGCACCGATGAAATCACCGACCAAACAGGAGTCGTCACCATGGCCTCGCACTTCCGCCGTTTCCTGCTCTCGACCGCCGCGGCGGTCCTGTCGCTGGGCATGACCGCCTGCATGGCCGCCGGTCCGACCCAGGTGGGCGAACTGCAGGGCGACGGCCCGTACCAGCAGTTCATCGTCAAATACCGCGACGGCAGCGCGCCGGCCAGCCAGGAAGCCAGCGTCAAGGCCCGGTTGGACCGCACCGCCGGCAGCAGCGGCCTGAAGAGCGGCGCCCGCGCGGTCCGTCTGGAACACAAGCTGCGGCTGTCGGTCGCCGCCGACGTGTTCCGCGCCGACCGCCCGTTGAGCAAGGCGGAGGCGCAGAAGCTGATGCAGGCCTTCGCCGCCGATCCGGACGTCGAGTACATCGAGATCGACGGCATCGTGACCACCATGCCGGTGGGCATCGGCGAGATTCGCTAAGTCCGCGCTGCGGCGTCGCCGCGCGTTGTTGTGGCGTCCCGGTGCCCAGGCACCGGGGCAGGGCGGCCATCCGGCCGCCGTCCCGGGCAGTCTCTATGGCTGCCGGCCCCCCGAAGTCGGGCAGGCGCTCCAGGCCGCTCGTGCGAGCCTGGGATCTCCATTAAAAACGACCACTTAGCGTGGTTTTTCGCTGACCGAGCCGCAACTCCATGTTGCGATGCGGCATTTACCTGTGTCTATTTCACGTGAAGACGGCTAACGCAAGAATTTGTGACGTTCATCACAAATAACTATGCCGATTAGGTGGATTTCCTGGTTGCGACCTGGGTGATAGGTCGACTAGCGTCACTTTGCGGACATATTTTGACACCGTCCGTACACAACCGTCTGAGCATCGGGTTGGGGCAAGTCCCCCGGCCGCGGAGGGCTGATGACGGTTTTTGCCGCATCCAGCGGCTTATTCCAGCTTCGGGGGTTTCATAGATGTCTCAGCTGTCCTCGCGCCGCATTCGCGTGCACGCCCTGGCCGCCGCCACGGTAGCCGTACTGGCGTCCAGCGCCATCGCCGCTCCGGCGTTCGCCGCCGGCCGCGTCAACCTTGCCGGCCTGCAGTCTTCCGAGAAAGTTCAGCGCTTCATCGTCAAGTACAAGGACGGCAGTGCGCCGGCCACCAACGCCACCACCCTGCAGCGCACGCTGAGCACGGCCGCTTCGACCGCCGGCGCCGGCAAAGCCCTGGGCATCCGCTCGCTGCGCCGCACCGCGCTGGGCGCCGACGTCGTGCGCAGCGATCGCGCGCTCGACCGCGCCGAAGCCGAATCGCTGATGCGTCAGATCGCCGCCGACTCGAACGTCGAGTACGTCGAAGTCGACAAGCTCAACCACGCTTTCCTGACTCCGAACGACACCCGCTACAGCGAACAGTGGGGCTATTCGGGCACCTACGGCATCAAGGCCAACCAAGCTTGGGACGTGACCACCGGTACCGGTTCGGTCGTGGCCGTGCTCGACACCGGCATCACCAGCCACAGCGACCTCAGCGCCAACATCCTGCCGGGCTACGACTTCATCATCGACACCACCGTGTCGAACGACGGCAACGGCCGCGACAGCGATCCCAGCGATCCGGGCGACTGGGTCAGCGCCAACCAGTGCGGCGGCACCCACGCTGCCCAGGGTTCGAGCTGGCACGGCACCCATGTCGCCGGCACCATCGCCGCGGTGACCAACAACGCCAAGGGCGTGGCCGGCGTCGCGCACGGCGCCAAGGTCGTCCCGGTGCGCGTACTCGGCACCTGCGGCGGCTACGACTCCGACATCGCCGACGCGATCATCTGGGCCTCGGGCGGCACCGTCAGCGGCGTGCCCGCCAACGCCAACCCGGCCGAGGTCATCAACCTCAGCCTCGGCGGTTCCGGCGCCTGCGGCACCACCACTCAGAACGCGATCAACAGCGCGGTCGGCCGCGGCACCACCCTGGTCATCGCCGCCGGCAACGACAACATCAACGTTTCCGGCGCTTCGCCGGCGAACTGCAACAACGTCATCGCCGTGGCCTCGATCACCAGCACCGGTGCGCGTTCGAGCTTCTCCAACTACGGCGCGCTGATCGACATCGCCGCTCCGGGCTCGAACATCCTGTCGACCCTCAACAGCGGTTCGACCACGCCGGGTTCGGAAACCTACGCCTCCTACAACGGCACCTCGATGGCGACCCCGCACGTCGCCGGCGTCGTCGCGCTGATGCAGGCCGCGGCCACCACGCCCAAGACCCCGGCCGAGATCGAATCGATCATCAAGGCCAACGTCACCGCGTTCCCGTCGACCCCGTCGCAGACCATCGGCCCGGGCATCCTCAACGCCAAGGCCGCGGTCGACGCCGTCAACGGCACCACCCCGCCGCCGACCGGCGTGCTGACCAACGGCACCCCGGTCACCGGACTGTCCGGCAGCGCCGGCACCGAGCTGCGCTACACCCTGGTCGTTCCGGCCGGCGCCAGCGCTCTGAAGTTCGTGACCGCCAGCGGCAGCGGCGATGCCGATCTGTTCGTGAAGTTCGGCAGCGCGCCGACCACGTCCAGCTACGACTGCAAGTCCGAAGGCAGCACCAACGCCGAGACCTGCAACATCGCCACGGCCCAGGCCGGCACCTACCACGTGCTGGTGCGCGGCTACTCGACGTTCTCGGGCCTCAGCCTGACCGGTAGCTTCACCACCGGCGGTGGCGGCGGCACCCAGACCTACAGCAACGCCACCGACTACACCATCAGCGACAACGCCACGGTCGACAGCCCGATCACGGTCTCCGGCCGTACCGGCAACGCCCCGAGCAACGCTTCGGTGACGGTCGCGATCGTGCACACCTACCAGGGCGACCTGAAGGTGGACCTGGTGGCTCCGGACGGTTCGCTCTACAACATCCACAACCGCACCGGCGGCAGCGCCGACAACGTCAACAAGACGGTCACGCTGAATGTGTCGTCCGAAGCGCTGAACGGCACCTGGAATCTGCGCGTCAACGACAACGCCGGCGGCGACACCGGCTACATCAACAGCTGGAGCGTCACGTTCTGATCCATAAATTCGCCGGCACGGATGCCGCGAACGCTCTCTCCGACCCCGGCTACGGCCGGGGTCTTTTTTTGCGCGCGCGATCGAGGTGCGCGACCGGGTGGGCGCCTTTACACCAAGTCGGCGTACACAAAAATGACTGGAAGCGGTTACTGGTCATATGCATGACGAGCATCACGGATGCGGTGTCGAATCGCGTCGAATCACGCTTGTTCCCCCGCGGATGCACGCTTAGCGTCGTGACGGGCGAAAAGGGGTTCGCCCATGTTTCATCGTTCGAGCGCATCGCCGGAGCATCGCGCGATGCGGCATTGCCCGTGTCAAACACGTATCAACTCGCCGGACCTGCCGACGCCGTCGGCCGCGTTCCTATCGATTGATCCGCGCTCGCCATCGCAGGCCGCCACGGCCGGCGATTCAGAGCGGCGAGCCGGTCATGCCCTCTACTACGGATGGAGAGAGACTCATGAAACGAATGTACGGTTCCCTGGTCCTGCTGGGACTTTCCACGCTCGGCGTCGCCATGGCGGCGCCCGGCGCGCGTCCCGCGGCGTTCGACCACAGCCTCACCGCGCTCGACCGCGTCGAGATGCGCACGATGCAGGCGGTCGACGTGCCGGCATTGCAGGCCGAGGATCGCCAGCGCGAAGCGCACGATCTGCCGCCGCGTTACGCGCAATCGCTGTCCGTCGATCTGACCCCGCTCAATTCGGGCGTGTGGGAAGAAGTCGGCAACGACATGGTCTGGCGTCTGCGCGTGCAATCGCGCGGCGCGCTGTCGCTGAACTTCGGTTTCAGCGAATACAACATGCCCGCCGGCGGCCGCCTGCTGGTATATCCGGCCAACCTGACCCGCGCCGCCGCCTCCGATCCCTCGGCGGTGCGCGTGTACACCGCCGCCGACAACGAAGCCCACGGCCAGCTGTGGACGCCGATCGTCAACGGCGCCGAAGCGGTGATCGAAGTGGTGGTGCCGCGCGACGCCGCCGGCCAGCTCAAGCTGCGCCTGGCCAAGGTCGGCCACGACTACCGCGGCTTCACCCGCATGGCCCAGCAACTGCAGTCCGACATGGTGACCGCGCAGGGCACCTCGGGCAGCTGCAACGTCGACGTGGTCTGCCCGGAAGGCGACGCCTGGCGTCCGCAGATCCGTTCGGTCGCGGCGATCTCCACCGGCGGCAGTCTGTTCTGCTCGGGCAGCCTGCTCAACAACGCCGCCAACGACCGCAAGATGTATTTCCTGACCGCGAACCACTGCGGCATCAGCGCCTCCAACGCGGCCTCGCTGGTCACCTACTGGAACTACCAGAACTCGACCTGCCGCGCGCCCGGCAGCACCCAGAGCGGCCAGAACGGCAACGGCTCGCTCGCCCAGACCCTGACCGGCGCTTTCCACCGTGCGTCCAACGCCGCGTCCGACTTCACCCTGGTCGAACTCGACGACGCCGCGCCCGCCGCCTACAACCTGTACTGGAACGGTTGGGACGCGCGCAGCGGCGATTTCAGCGGCGCCACCGGCATCCATCATCCCAACGTCGCCGAGAAGCGCATCAGCCACGGCACCAGCGCCACCCGCACCACCAGCTATGGCGGCGCCAACACCAATCCGCCTTCGCCGGGCGACGGTTCGCACATCTTCGTGCGCTGGATCCCGGGCATCGGCGTCACCGAGGGCGGTTCCTCGGGCTCGCCCTTGTTCAGCCCCGAGAAGCGCGTGATCGGCCAGCTCCACGGCGGTCCGTCTTCCTGCAGCGCGGCCGATAACGCCAAGGCCGACTACTACGGCCGCATCTCGGTGTCCTGGGCCGGCGGCGGCAGCAACTCCACCCGGCTGAGCAACTGGCTCGATGCCGGCGCCACCGGTGTCCAGTTCATCGACGGCCTGGATTCGTCCGGCGGCGGCAACGTCGCACCGACGGCGAACTTCAGCTTCACCACCAGTTCGCTGACGGCGACCTTCACCGACAGCTCCACCGACAGCGACGGCACCATCGTCTCGCGTAGCTGGAACTTCGGCGACGGCGGCACTTCGACCGCGACCAATCCCACCCGCACCTATGCGGCCGCCGGGACGTACACGGTCACGCTGACGGTCACCGACGACGACGGCGCCACCAACACCAAGACCTCCTCGGTCACGGTGGGCAGCACCGGCACTCAGACCTACACCAACGGCACCGACTTCGCGATCCTGGACAACGCCACGATCAACAGCCCGGTCACCGTCTCCGGCCGCACCGGCAACGGTCCCACCAACGCTTCGATCTCGGTCACGATCACCCATAGCTACAAGGGCGATCTCAAGGTCGATCTGGTCGCGCCTGACGGCACGCTCTACAACATCCACAACCGCACCGGCGGCAGCGCCGACAACGTGATCGGCACCTTCGTCAAGGACGTGAGCAGCGAACCGCTCAACGGTACCTGGAGGCTGCGCGTCAACGACAACGCCAACGCCGACACCGGCGTGCTCGACACCTGGAGCATCACGTTCTGATGCAGCACCGTCCTCTCCGGCCTCGGCCGGAGAGGACACGCCCACGGGAGCGTCGATCCCGAACCCGGTACGTCCTCCCGCTCCCGCGCCCCACGCGCAGGGGCGGGAGCCCGCGTGCCTGAGCATTCGATCAAGCACGACTCACCCAATCCTATGGATCGGCCCAGGCCGATCGATCGGCACGTTCGCAGCGGGCCCGAGCCCGCACGCCAGGAGACCGCCATGCGCCTCGCCCACGCCGCCCTGCTGCTGCTCGCCTTCGCCGCCGCGGCCCCCGCCGCCGAAGACGAATCGGTGTTCGTCACCGCCCATTACCGCGACCGCGCGCAATTGCAGCGCATCGCCTCGCGCTTCCAGCATCTGATCGTCGACCGCGAAGCGCGCACCGTGCGCGTGGAGGCCATGCCCGAGGACATCGCCGCGCTGCGCAGCGCCGGCTTTCGGGTCGAGGTCGACGCCGCCGCGACCGAACAGCTGCAGCGCATGCAGTCGGCGATGAAGAACGCGCCGCTGCTGGGCCCGGCCGCGATCCCCGGCTACGCCTGCTATCGCACGGTCGAAGAGACCTACACCACCATGGACGATCTGGCCGCGGCCAAGCCGAATCTGGCGCGCATCTCCAACATCGGTCCGAGCTGGCAGAAGAGCCGCAACGCAGCCACCGGTTACGAGATGAAGGTGCTGCGGCTGAGCAACACCGCCACCGACGCGGCGCTGCCGAACAAGCCGACCATGGTCGTGTTCGGTTCCATCCACGCCCGCGAGTACACCCCGGCGGAACTGCTCACGCGCTTCGCCGAATGGCTGGTCAACGGCTACGGCAACGACGCCGAAGCGACCTGGCTGATGGACAACTTCGCCTTCCAACTGGTGCTGCAGGCCAATCCCGACGGCCGCAAGAAGGCCGAGGCCGGCGCGTCCTGGCGCAAGAACACCGACAACCTCAACGGCAGTTGCAGCGCCTCGTCCTACGGCGTCGACCTCAACCGCAATTTCCCGTTCCATTGGAACAGCGCCGCCGGCGGTTCCAGCGGCAACGCCTGCGCCGAAACCTATCGCGGCCCGGCCAACTCGTCGGAACCGGAAACCCAGAACCTGGTGCGCCTGGTCGCCGGTACCCGCAACGCCAGCGGCGTCTACACCGGCGGCCTCTTCCCGGACCGCCGCGGCGACGCGGTCGGCAGCGCCGCGCCCGACGACTACCAGGGCCTGTTCTTCGACATCCACAGCTATTCGCAACTGGTGCTGTGGTCCTGGGGCGACACCACCACGCCGGCGCCGAACAGCGCGCCGCTGCAGACCCTGGGTCGGCGCCTGGCCTACTTCAACAACTACCGCCCGCAGCAGTCCAACGAGCTCTATGCCACCGACGGCACCACCGACGACACCATGTACGGCCTGCTCGGTGTGCCCAGCTACACGATCGAGCTGGGGGTGGCGTTCTTCGAAAGCTGCTCGACCTTCCAAAGCTCGACCCTGCCCAACAACCTGCGCGCGCTGCGCTACGCCGCGCGCAACCTGTACGCGCCGTACCAGTATCCGTCCGGGCCCGATACCCAGACCGTCGGCGCCTCGGCCGCGAGCGTGCCGGCGGGAACGCCGGTGACGATCACCGCGACCGTCAGCGACGCGGCCTACAACCAGAGCAACGGCAGCGAGCCGGTGCAGAACATCGCCTCCGCGCGCGCCTACCTCGACGCGCCGCCCTGGGCCGCGGGTGCGGTGCCGATAGCGATGAACGCCAACGACGGCAGCTACAACGCCAGCACCGAATCGGTGACGGTCTCGGTACCGACCACGGGCCTGAGCCCCGGCGCACACATCGTCTATGTCCAGGCGACCGACGCCGCCGGCAAGCCCGGCACGCCCAATGCGGTGCGTTTCACCGTCACCGGCAGCGGCGGCAACGCGCCGCCGGTGGCGAACTTCAGTGCTGCCGTCAGCGGCCTGAGCGTGGCCTTCACCGACAGCTCCAGCGACGGCGACGGCACCATCGTCTCACGCAGCTGGAGCTTCGGCGACGGCAGCACCTCGACTGCGACCAACCCAAGCAAAACCTACGCGACCGCCGGCACCTATACCGTCACGCTGACGGTGACCGACGACGATGGCTCCACCAATACCAAGACCGCGGCGGTCGCCGTGGGCACGTCCGGCGCGCAGACCTACAGCAACGGTACCGACTATCCGATCAACGACAACGCCACCGTCGACAGCCCGATCGCGGTGTCCGGGCGCAGCGGTAACGCCCCCAGCAACGCCTCGATCAGCGTCAACATCCTGCACAGCTACAAGGGCGATCTGAAGGTCGATCTAGTCGCGCCCGACGGCACGCTCTACAACCTCCACAACCGCAGCGGCGGCAGCGCCGACAACGTGGTCGGAACGTTCACCAAGGACCTGAGCAGCGAGCCGCTCAACGGCACCTGGAAGCTGCGCGTCAACGACAACGCCAGCGCCGACACCGGCACCCTCGACAGCTGGAGCATCACCTTCTGACCGTGCACGCGCGCCGTTCCGGCCGCGGCCGGAACGGCGTCGCGGCATCGTCGCCCGCGCGGCCGGGGCGACCCCCGGTTCCGGCCGTTTTCCCGTCGCGCCCCTCGCTGCTCGATCCCGGGCGCATCCACCAGGAGTCGCACCCATGCAAGCCACTTTCACCCCGTTATCCGCCCCGTTGCCCGCGCTGCTCGCGCTGGCCCTCGCCCTGACCGCCGTACCCGCGCTCGCGCAGACCACGCACGACCACGATCACGTCCGTCCCGCCGACGCCAGCGACGATCCGTTCGCGCCGGTCTACGTGGTGACCTCGCGCGAAACCTTCGATGCCGGGGTCAAGACCCTGGCGCGCCGATCCAGCGCCGTATTCGGCGCCACCGGCGCACCGCTGGTGATCTCGGAAGTGAAGACCCATCAACTGACCGACATCACCCGCCACGTGCACGAGAAGGAACGCCGCTGCGGCGGTTACTTCGCCTTCTCCAGCCGCGCCGAAGCCGAAGCCTTCGTGCGCAGCGACCGCAGCGCGCAGGCGATGGCCGGCAAGTTCCTGGCCGCCTACACCATCGACAACCAGGCCACCGTGACGCCCTGGCTGGGCCAGGTCGGCGAAGCCAACATCCGCTCCACGATCAGCCACCTGTCCACCCAGTACCCGAACCGCTACTACGCCTCGACCACCGGCCGCACCTCGGCCGAATGGATCCGCAATACCTGGCTGGGCCTGGCCAACGGCCGCAGCGACGTCAGCGCCGAGCTCTACACCGGTTGCACGACCTGCTCGACGCAACCGTCGGTGATCCTGACCATCCAGGGTACGGATCTGCCGAACGAAGTCGTGGTGCTGGGCGCGCACCTGGACTCGATCTCCAACTCCGGCAGCGGCAACGCCATGAACGCGCCCGGCGCCGACGACGACGCCTCCGGCATCGCCACCCTCACCGAAGTGCTGCGCATCGCCATGGCCAGCGGCTACAAGCCCAAGCGCACGGTCAAGTTCATGGGCTATGCGGCCGAGGAAGTCGGCCTGCGCGGTTCCAAGGCGATCGCGACCTCGTACCAGAGCCAGGGCGTCAACGTGGTCGCGGCGCTGCAGCTGGACATGACCAACTACCGCACCAGCTCCGATCCGCACGTCAAAGTGATCACCGACTACTCCAACGCCGGCATGGTCCAGTTCCTCAAGGACCTGTTCACCTCCTACATGGGCGGTAGCGGCCTCAACCTGGCCACCGAAGCCTGCGGCTACGGTTGCTCCGACCATGCCTCCTGGACCGCGGCCGGCTATCCGTCGGCGATGTATCACGAGGGCCGGCTGTTCCCGAACCTGCACACCTCCGGCGACACCCTGGCCAACATGGGCAACTCGGCCACCAACAGCGTGCCGTTCGCGAAGCTGGGCCTGGCCTTCCTCGGCGAAGCGGCCAAGACGGCGAGCGGCGGCCCGGGCAACAATGCGCCGGTGGCGAACTTCAGTTCCTCGGTGTCGGGCCTGACCGCGAACTTCAGCGACAGTTCCACCGACAGCGACGGTTCCATCGTCTCGCGCAGCTGGAACTTCGGCGACGGCAGCACCTCGACCGCGACCAACCCGAGCAAGACCTACGGCGCCGCCGGCACCTACACGGTCGCGCTCACCGTCACGGACGACGATGGCGCCACCAACACCAAGACCGCGTCGGTCACGGTGAACGGCAGCGGCGTGCAGACCTACAGCAACGGCACCGACTACGCGATCAACGACAACGCCACCGTCAACAGCCCGATCTCGGTGTCCGGCCGCACCGGCAACGCGCCGAGCAACGCTTCGGTGACGGTGAACATCCTGCACAGCTACAAGGGCGATCTGAAAGTCGATCTGGTCGCGCCCGACGGCACGCTCTACAACATCCACAACCGCAGCGGCGGCAGCGCCGACAACGTGGTCGGCACGTTCACCTTCAATCTTTCCAGCGAAGCCCTCAACGGCACCTGGAACCTGCGCGTGAACGACAACGCCAACGCCGATACCGGCCGCATCGACAGCTGGAGCATCACGTTCTGAAGCAGGGGCAGGGCGGGCCGCCGCGGCGGCCCGCCCTGTGCGCGCGGCCGGTTGCGCGGCGAGCCGCGACCGCAACGCGGCGCAATCGACCACCACGACGTCGGCCTGCCGGCGTCGGACGGCGGCGTCTACGCCCGCACAACCGCAGCGGCGGCAGCGTCGACAATCTGATCCAGACCTACACGCGCAACCTGTCCACGGAAGCGCTCAATGGTACTTGGAGACTGCGCGTGCGCGATGCGGCGTCGCTGGACACCGGCTACATCAACAGCTGGAGCGTCACCTTCTGATCGGCGGCGCCGGACGCGTTGGCGTCTGAATCTGTCGCGTTTCGAGCCCCGGCCTCGCGCCGGGGCTCTGCTTTCTACTGGTTTCCTTACTGCTGCCGCAAACGAAAAACCCCCGGACCGGCCGGGGGTTTCGGGTCGCGCCGCAGGCGGCTCAGATCGGTTCGAAGCGATTGGCGGCGACGTTCTTGCGGACCTTGTTCGGGTCCCAGATGCGGCCGTTCATGGCGATGTACACGCCCGGCGGCAACGACTGCACCGCGCCGACCGCGCAGCCGACATTGAACTCGGCATCCGAGCCGCGGAAGCGCGCCGGGCTCAGCGCGCCGGTCAGGACGATGGTCTTGTCGGTCAGCACGGCCAGCACCTTGGCGGTCTCGACCATGGTGTCGGTGCCGTGGGTGATCAGCACGTGCTTGGCCGGCTGCGCGGCGATCGCGGCGCGGATCAGCTCGCGGTCGTCGTTGGTGATGTGCAGCGAGTCCTTGCGGATGATCGGGATCACGTTGAACTGGAAGGTCACGCCCAGCTCGCGCAGGATCCCGCCGATCTGCGGCTCGCCGATCTGGTAGTCGGACTTGTCGTCGAAGTAGATCTTGTCGATCGTGCCGCCGGTGGTGACGATGCAGAGCTGGTCCATCGAAGCTGGGTCGCGAGGCTGGGGTCCGCGCAATTATAGGCCCGCGCGCATCGCGACCGACGTCGCTCCCGGAAAGCAGCAGGACTTACCGGTCCCGGCTTTGGGGTAGGAGCGGCGTAAGCCGCGACCGCGCCCCCCTACCCCAGTCGCAAGTCGCGACCTGGGGCCGCTGCGATCAAGCCTCATCGCTCCCACAGGGCGACGCGCTCAGGCCGCGGGCTTGCCGCCGAACCGCGACTTCAAACCCGGCAGGCTCGCGGCGAACACTACGATCACGGCCAGAATCAGTTCGGCCCAGGCGTACAGGCGTTCGGGCGGGCGCGAATAGGCCACCATCACCCCATGGCTGAACCAGGCCAGCGCCAGCACCGCCGACCAGAAGCCGGCGCGCGCGCTGCCGCGCAGCACGCCCAGCGCGAGCCAGGCCGGCGGCAGCGCGAACACCGCCAGCGCGCCCCAGGCCGGCGGCGTGCGGCCGCCGAACCACAGCGCGTACAGCGCGACCAGGCCGATCAGCGCCAGCGCCAGGACCTTGCGCGCCAGGCTCATCGGCTCACCTTGAGGGTCAGTTCGGCCACGCGCCGGCCGAGCACGCGCGCGAGCCGCGCTTCGTCCTCGCTGGGCTGCGGGTCGTCCTGGCTGCCGGCGACGTGGCTGGCGCCGTAGGGCGTGCCGCCGCCGCGGGTGCTGCTGAGCGTGGGTTCGGTGTAGGGAATGCCGAGGATCACGCAGCCGTGGTGCAGCAGCGGCACCATCATCGTCAGCAGGGTCGATTCCTGGCCGCCGTGCTGGGTCGCGGTCGAGGTGAAGACCGCGGCCGGCTTGCCGACCAGGGTGCCGCTGGCCCACTCCGCGCCCAGGCCGTCCAGCCAGTGCTTCATCGGCGCGGCCATGTTGCCGAAGCGGGTCGGGCTGCCCAGGACCAGCCCGGCGCATTCGACCAGGTCGCGCGATTCGACGTAGGGCGCGCCGTCTTCGGGCACCGGTGGTGCCGCGGTCTGGGTCACGGCCGCGACCGGGGGCACCGTGCGCAGCCGCGCCTGCACGCCCTCGACCTCGCCGATGCCGCGCGCCATCTGGCGCGCCAGCCGCGCCACCGATCCGCCGCGGCTGTAGTAGAGCACCAGAACTTCGGTCATCGCATTCTCCTGTTGCGGGTAAGCATAGTGGCTGCGCGGCCGCGCTTGCGAGCCAGTCGGCTTCCGCCTCGCCCAAACACGATCCCTGCATGCCCTGCGCACGCGCCATCGGTTACCCTCCGGGGCGATGGAACCGCTGAACACGATCAATCGCTGGGGCGACCGCATGCGCGACCGCGCACGCGTCGGCACCTTCTTCCGTTTCCTGGCCCGGCGCTTCCTCGACGACAACCTGTTCCAGGCCGCCGGTGCGCTGTCCTACACCACCGTGTTCGCCTTGGTGCCGCTGTCGATGGTGGTGTTCGGGGTGCTGTCGGCGTTCCCGGTGTTCGGCGAATGGAGCGACCGCCTCAGCGACTACGTGTTCTCCAACTTCGTGCCCTCGGCGGCGCGCTCGGTCGAGGCCAGCCTCAAGCAGTTCTCGGCCAACATCGGCCAGCTCACCGCGGCCGGCGTGATCGCCCTGGTGGTGTCGCTGCTGATCACGCTCACCGGGGTGGAGGCGACCTTCAACCGGATCTGGCGGGTCAAGGCGGCGCGGCCCCAGGTCGGGCGCTTCCTGGTCTATTGGACCGTGCTGACCCTGGGGGCGCTGATGGCCGCGGCCAGCCTGGCAGTGTCGGCCAAGTTCTTCTCGATGGAGGTATTCGCGACCCAGCCCGGACGGTGGCTGGAGCGCGTGATGCTGCAGCTGGCGCCGGTGGCGATCGAATGGCTGGCATTCGCCGCCATCTACCGCGTGGTCCCGCATCGCACGATCCATTGGCGCCATGCCTTCGCCGGCGCGCTGCTGGCGGCGACCCTGTTCGAGCTGGTGAAGTGGGGCATCGGCCTGTACCTGGGCAGCTTCGGCTCCTATTCCAAGATCTACGGCGCGTTCGCGGCGGTGCCGATTTTCCTGCTGTGGATCTACCTGAGCTGGATCGCGGTGCTGCTGGGCGCGTCGCTGGCGTCGTCGATCTCGGCCTTCCGTTACCAGCCGATCGCCATGCGCCTGCCGCTGGGCTTCGAGATGTACGGCCTGCTGCGTCTGCTGGCGCGCTTCAACGAGGCCCGCGCCGAAGGCCGCGGTTTGCACAGCGACGAAATCCAGCAGCTCGAACCCATGCTCACCGACACCCTGGTGCAGCAGATGCTGTCGCAGCTGTGCCAGATCAACGTGGTCGCGCGCGCCGAGACCGGCGAGTGGCTGCTGTCGCGCGACCTCGACGAACTGTCGCTGGGCGAACTCTACGAAGCCTGCGGCCTGCGCATCCCGATCGCCGAAGCCATGCTGCCCTGCCGCGACGATTCGCTGGGCCGCTCGGCGGTCGCCGCCATGGACGAACTGCGCATTCCCTTGCGCGACCTGCTCAAACGCCGCGTTTCCACCATCCACGCCGACCAGGAATGAACCCGATGACGTTACGCCGCCTCGCCCCGATCCTTGCGCTGTCGTTGCTGACCGTCGCGCTCGCGGGCTGCAACAAACCGGCGCCGACGCCCGAGCCCAAGGTCGAGGCGCCCGCGCCCAAGCCGGCCGTCGAAGCGCCTGCGCCGACGCCGGCCGAGCCCGCCGCTGCCGAAGCCACGGCCGCCAAGCCCAATGGCGTGCCGGAACTGAAACTGCCGACCCTGGACAACGGCGAGTTCGACCTGGCCGCGCATCGCGGCAAATGGGTGGTGGTGAACTTCTGGGCGACCTGGTGCGCGCCGTGCCTGAAGGAAATGCCGGAACTGTCGGCGATGGATGCGATGCGCGAGCACATCGAAGTGATCGGTCTGGCCTACGAGGAAATCGAAGCGGCCGACATGCGCGCGTTCCTGAAGAAGCACCCGGTGGTCTACCCGATCGCGATCGTCGACACCTACGACCCGCCCAAGGCCTTCGACACCCCGCGCGGCCTGCCGACCACCTATTTGGTCGGCCCCGACGGCAAGATCGTCGACAAATTCATGGGCCCGGTGACCGCGGCCATGATCGAAGGCGCGATCGCCAAGGCCGGTGGCCCGGCCGCGCCCGCAGAGGCGAAGCCGAGCCGGTCGTGAGCGCGGCGCGCTACCACGTCGGCGGCAAGGTGCAAGGCGTGTGGTTCCGCGCCAGCGCGCGCGAACAGGCGCTGGCGCTGGGTCTGCGCGGCTACGCGCGCAATCTCGCCGACGGCCGGGTGGAGGTGCTGGCGGTCGGCACCGATGCGGCATTGGCGACGCTCGAGGCCTGGCTGCGGCGCGGCCCGGTCAACGCGCGCGTGGATAGTTTGCAGCGCGAGGACGCCGACGAGTCGGAAGCGGGCGAGGGGTTCGTCTGCGGCTGAGCGCTGCGGGGCACCTGCTTGCCATGGGTACCCCGGGATCGCGACACGCGCGTCGGGATTGAGGCGCGGTCGCGGCTTACGCCGCTCCTACCCCAAAGCGGGCGCGCCCGAGCGCGGATACGTTCCTGCCTCCGTGGAGAGCTCTTGCTTTCTGTGGGAGCGACGTGAGTCGCGATGGCGTAGTTGCCGAGCGCGCGCGGGCGACCGATCGCGGCTCATGCCGCGGCCACAGAGCGCGCGAGCACGCGGTTCCTGCTTAGCGAACCTGACTCATGCCGGTCCCGGCACAGCCATCAGGCGTCCATTGCGCCACTCGCGCTGTTCGCTCGCATAGCCGCGGCGCTGCAGGTAGTCGAAGATCGAACGCACCGTGACCACCGGATAGTCGCCGGACAACCGCGTGCCGACCGGATGATCGGTGAAGGCTGCGTTGGCCGAGAACAGGCCGCCGAGCACGCGCTTGGAATAGGGGATATGCACCCGGTCCGGCTGGAAGCCGTCGCGCCGGGCCCAGGCGTAGGCGCTGCGGCGGTCGCCCATCGGCGCGGCGTCGTTCGCGCTCGCGGCCAGCAGTTCCAGCACCCAGGCGGTAGAGTTCTGATAGTCCTCGCTGCCCGGGCGCGCGATCAGGCTGTAGTGCGGCTGGTGCAGGCTGCGCTGCGGCAGCGCGCGCAGCCGCGTCGTCAGGCGTTCGGCCTGCGCCGGCCGCAGCCAGACGATGCGTGCGTCCTGGTTGACCAGGTCGTCGCTGAAGAAATTGACCAGGCCCTGGGCGTAGAGATTCGAACGGTCGCTGCCGCATTCGTTGAGCAGGTGGACCGCGGTCCAGCGGCCGTTGGGATGATCGCGCACCACGAAGCCGACATGGCTGTAGACCAGACCCTGCGCCGACAGGTCGGTGCCGACCCGCGCGATCAAGGCCACCGGCGCATCGCGTTCGTCCAGCGCCGCGGCCACGCGCAACGCGGTGGCGGCGGCCGCGGCTACCTTCTCGGCCGACACGGTCTGTGCGTCGCAGCGGGTGCCGGCTTCGGCGCGCGGCGCGCCGAGGGTGGCGGTCAGCAGGATCGCGGTCAGGACGAGGTTGCGCCAGATCGGCAGTGCTTCAGTTCGCATGGGATTGCGGCCCTCGCTCAGCCGATACGCCGGCTGTGCAGCAACTCGCGCGCGCGCTCGTTGGGAACGAAGCACAGCGTGTGGCCGCCGGCGCTGAGCAGCCAGCCGGCCGCGACCACGCTGACTACCACCGCCTGACCGACGTGCAGGCCCAGCTCCTTGGCCGCTTGCGCCGACAGGTAAACCACGAAGGACGCGCCGACGCCGACCGCCGACACCGTGACCGCCACGCCCTGCGCACTGGCGGCGACGCCGGTGACCGAGAACTTGGCGCCTTCCGACAGCGCCAAGGCGACCGCGGCCGGGACTTCGACCGAAGCCGCGAGGCTGGCCTCGGATTGGCGGCTGGCGGCGTCGGATTGTACGGCCGCAAAAGCTGGCGTCCCTGCCAGCAGGCCAGCCGCGGCCGAAACGGCCAGGATGAGGGGGAAACTCCAGCGTGGGACGTTCCTAGGCATCGCGCTTGCTCATCAGGGCCTGGGAGCAGGCTGGGCAGCGCCGCGAACGTTTGCAACGCGCATCGGCGAGGTGGCTCCCGCCGCGCTGCCGGGTAGCGTATTTTTATACCCATGGCCCTGTCCCTAGAACTCGTCGACGCCCTCAAACGTTTCCTGCGCGCGCAGGACCTCACATACCGCGACCTCGCGACCCGACTGAAGCTCAGTGAGGCCGCGGTCAAACGCATGTTCTCCAAACGCGCCATGAGCCTGGAGCGGCTGGAGCAGATATGCGACGTGCTGGATATCGGCCTGGCCGAACTCAGCGCCGAGGCCGCGCGCGGGCGCAGCGCCATGGCCGGGCTCAGCGAGGCACAGGAGCAGGCCCTGGTCGATGAACCGGCGCTGCTGCTGGCGCTGTTCCTGACCCTCAATCGCTGGAAGCAGGCGGACGTGCAGGAACACTTCCTGTTCGACGACGCGCAGTGGACCCGGCTGTTGGTGCGGCTGGACCGGCTCGGCATCATCGAACTGATGCCCGGCAACCGCGGCCGTCCGCTGACCGCGCGCAACTTCCGCTGGCGCGCCGACGGGCCGATGGAACGTTATTTCCGTCTGAACTTGCTCGGCGATTTCTTCGCCGACCCCTTCGACGGCGAATAGGACGTGCTGTTGCTGCTCAGCGGCAGCCTGAGCATCGCCGGCATCCGCCAGCTCAAGCAGCGCCTGGGCGAGGTCGCGCGCGAATTCGACTCGCTGCTGGCGCGCGATGCCGCGCTGAGCGCGCAGGAGCGGGTCGGCGTGAGCCTGGTGCTGGCGCAGAAACCGTGGCTGCTGCAGCTGTTCCAGCCGTATCGGCGTTCGCAGGCGGGCTAGTCCCACGTTGCAGCTTTGGGGTAGGAGCGGCGTGAGCCGCGACTGCGAACCAGCCGACCACCGCGAACGCCACGTAACCATGGGTCCGCACCCGGCATCGGTGAACAACCGTCCATCGCAATTGCGATGGCGCGGTCGCGGCTTACGCCGCTCCTACCCCGAAGCCGCTGGCCCTGTGAGCGTCGCCGCTACTTCTTCTTGTTCGCGATCGGCTTGAGCGCGCCGTAGCGTTCTTTCTTCGGCTTGCCCGGCAGCGGCGGGAACTCGAGCGTGCTTTCCGGCAACTTGTGCTCCGGCGCGCGCGCGAGCAGGTCGCGGATCAGGGTCAGGCGACCCTGGCGCTGGTCGTTGAAATCGACCAGGGTCCACGGCGCGTGCTTGCTGTGAGTGGCCGCGAGCATGGCTTCGCGGGCGCGGGTGTAGTCGTCGTAGTGCTTGCGCGCCTCGACGTCGATCGGCGACAGCTTCCAGCGCTTGAGCGGGTCGGCCAGGCGTTCGGCGAAACGTTCCTCCTGCTCGGCCTGATCGCAGCACAGCCAGTACTTGAACAGGACGATGCCGTCGTCGGTGAGCAGCTTCTCGAACGCGGGCGCCTGCTTGAGGAAGGCGGCGACCTGGGCCGGTTTGGCGAAACCCATCACCTGCTCGACGCCGGCGCGGTTGTACCAACTGCGGTCGAACAGCGCGATCTCGCCGGCCGCGGGCAGGTGCGGCACGTAGCGCTGGAAATACCACTGCGTGCTCTCGCGGTCGTTGGGCTTGGGCAGGGCGACGACATGGCACTGGCGCGGGTTGAGGTGCTCGGTGATGGCGTTGATCGCGCCGCCCTTGCCGGCGGTGTCGCGGCCCTCGAACAGGATGACGATGCGGCGGCCGCTGTGCTGGACCCAGCGCGCGACCTCGGCCAGTTCCAGCTGCAGCGCTTCGAGCTGGGCCTCGTAGTCCTTGCGCTTGAGTTTGCTCATCGCTTGGCCTTCTTCTTCGCCGGCGCGCGCGCCGGTCGGCTGCGCTTGGTGCCGGCCATCGCGGTGGCGACTTCCAGCAGCGCGCCCTGCTGGGTGGTGTTGAGGGCGCGGTAGGCGGCGAGCAGGTCGTGCTCGCCCTGGGTGCGGGCCGGGTCGAAGGTGCTGGCCAGTTCCGACAGCAGCGCGCCCGCGGGCACGCCGAAGGTGCGGGCGAGCGCGTCGAGCTGGTCTTTGCCGGGCAGCTTTTCGCCCTGCAGCCAAGCGCTGACCGTGGCCACGCCGGCGCGCGGGATCGCGGTGGCGATGTCGGCGGCGTTCATGCCGCGGGCCTTGGCGAGCAGTCGCAAGGTGGTACCTAGCGGCATGGCGATCACTCCTTGTGAGCGGGTTCGAGCAAACGGGGACGCAGCGTGGCGAGATTGCAGGGCCGGGTGCGCGCGTCGAGCTGGGCGCGGAGGATCTTTTCCCAGGCGGTGCGGCAGGCCGAGGTCGAACCCGGCAGGCAGAACACGAAGGTGGCGTTGGCCAGGCCGGCGAAGGCGCGCGACTGCAGGGTCGAAGTGCCGATCTCTTCGAAGCTGAGCGAGCGGAACAGCTCGCCGAAACCGGGCATTTCCTTGTCCAGCAAGGGCAGCAGCGCTTCGGGCGTGGAGTCGCGGCCGGTGAAGCCGGTGCCGCCGGTGACCAGCACGCCGTCGATCTCGGGGTCGGCGATCCACTGCGATACCGCCGCGCGCAGGCGATAGCGGTCGTCGGGCAGCAATCGGCGCTCGGCCAGGCGGTGGCCGGCCTCGCTCAGCGACTGCGCCAGGTAGTCGCCGGAACTGTCTTCGGCCAGGGTGCGCGAGTCCGATACGGTCAGCACGCACAGTCGCAAGGGAATGAAATCGCGTTCTGCGGTCATGCGGCGAAGCCTAGCGCAATCGTGGTGGAGAGGGGTGCTGCGGCGCGGTGCGAGTGTGCGGGCGGTCGGGGGCGTGGTCGCGGCTTGCGCCGCTCCTACCCCAGAGCCTGGTTTCGCCGGATGCGAACGAGCCGTTCAACGCGCTGCGAGCTCGAACGGCGCCGGCGGCAGCTTGCGTCGATGCCGCTGCGCCATGATCGCGACGGCGGCGGCGAAATCGAGCGCGAAGCCGGCCATGTCGAACAGGCCGCTGTCGGCGCGCCGTTGCGCGAGTTCGGCGCGCAGGGCGGCCAGCGCGGCGCGGTCGCGGCCCAGTGCGACCGCGCGGTCGATGAAGGCCTGGTCGCTATCGACGTTCAGCGTGTCCAGGCCGAGATGATGGTTCAGGCTGCCGGCGACGCGCGCGGCGAAGGTCGCGCCGGGGCGGGTCAGCACCGGGCAGCCGGCCCAGAGCGCGTCGGAGGCGGTGGTGTGGGCGTTGTAGGGCTCGGTGTCTAGGAACAGATCGGCATGTTGCAGCCGCGCCAGGTAGTCGGCGTGCGGCTGCTTGGGCATGAACACCAGCCGTTGCGGCGTCACGCCCTGCGCCTGCGCGAACGCGCGCAGGCGCGCGTCGGCCTCGCCCGGGCCGGACAGCAACCACAGCACGCTGTCCGGCACCTCGCGCAGTACCGCCAGGGTCCGGTCCATGCTGCGGGGGTTGAGCTTGTAGCTGTTGTTGAAGCAGACGAACACGGTGCCGCTGTCGGGCAGGCCGCAGGCGGCGCGCGACGGCGGCGGCGGAATCGCGCGCGCGGTGTCGGAGGGCTGGAAGCAGCGCGGCAGCCAGGCCACCGCCTCGCTGTAGTGTGGCGCCATCCAGTCGGGCAGGGCATGGCGGTCGGCGAGCACGTAGTCGATCCAGGGCGCGCCCGAGGTGCCGGGGTAGGCCAGCCAGTTCACCTGCACCGGTGCCGGTCGCAGCGCCAGCGCTTCCGGCACGCCGCCGCCGCCCCAGCCGCGCAGGTCGAACAGCACTTCGATGCCGGCGCCGCGGATCGCCGCGGCGACCTGCGCGTGCGGGCGTTGCGAAACGTCGTGCAGCGCATGCGCGGCCGCGCGCAGGCGTTGCCGCACCGGGCCGCCGTCGTCGCCGTTGAGCGCGAACAGGTGCAACTCCAGGCCGGGCTGCGACTTCAGGGCCTCGAACAATGCGACCGTGAGCAGGCCGGTCGGATGCGCGCCGAAACCGTTGGACAGGAAACCTGCACGGACCGGCGCGCCGTCGTCGGCGCGTGCAGCCGCTGCGGGCAACGGGCGCACCGTGCGCGCGATCTCGGCCGCGCGCAAACGCGCACAGCGCAGTTGCTCGACGGCGTCGGCGTCTTCGCTGAGGAAGGCGAACGGTTCCACCGCGGCGCGCCCGGCCGCGACCGCGTCGCGGACCTGGCGCGACAGAGCGTCGAGATCGCGCCAGTCGCAGAGCTTGCGGCGCCAGGCCAACAGATACGCGGCCAGCTGCGGTTCGTCGGGCGCGAGCGCGTGCGCACTGGCGTAGGCCTGCGAGGCGGCTTCGGCCTCGCCGATGTCTTCCAGCGCATGGCCCAGCCAGACCGCGATGCCGGGGTGCTCGGGCGCGTTGCGCGCGGCCTCGCGCAGGCTCGCGACCGCGTCCTCGCGCCGGCCCAGCATCCATTGCGCGCGGCCCAGCCGCGCCAGCGCTTCGGGATGGCCGGGGCGCAGCGTCAGCGCGCGTTGCGCCGCGTTCGCGCCGGCCGCGGCGTCGCCGGCATCGAGCTCGTGTTCGGCCAGCACGATCCAGGCGATCGCATCGCCCGGATTGCGTTGCAGGGCCAAGCGCAGTTCGGCGCGCGGGTCGTTCAAGGCCGGCTCAGGCCGTGGTCAACGGCAGGTGGTAGCGCAGGGTGCCGTCGTAGCGCTGCCAGCCGCCGGCGTCGTACAGCGCTTGTGCGGTCGCGTTGTCGGGATTGGTTTCCAGTTCCAACCGCACCGCGCCGTCGCTGCGGGCGAAGTCGGCCGCAGCGTCCAGCAGTGCCTGGGCGACGCCGCGGCGGCGCGCGTGCGCTTCCACGAACAGGTCGTTGAGCACCCACACCCGCGCCGCGCGCACCGAAGAGAACGTCGGGTAGAGCTGGGTGAAGCCGGCCGGTGCGGCGTCGAGTTCGGCCAGGAACACCACCGACTCGTCGCGCTGCAGGCGCTGGGCGATGAAGGCGCGCGAGACGGCTTCGTCGTAACGCTGCGTATAGAAATGCCGATAGCGGTCGAACAGCGGCGCGAGGACGTCGAGGTCGTCGAGACTGGCGCGGCGGACGGTGACGGGCATGGGCGGGCACTTTGAAGGGCGAGCCCGATTATGGCGCCGAGCCCGGTGCGCGGCGATAGTCCGAGCGCATGCTTTGTGTGGGAGCGGCGTGAGCCGCGATCGCGACCTTCCCAGGCCTGCGCCGCCATCGATTACTCCGCGATCGCGGCTTACGCCGCTCCCACAGAGGGCGCCGTCACGATCAATCGTTGGTCAACCGCGCCAACTCATCGGCCTGATGCTCCTGCATCAGCCGCGCGACCAGCGCATCCAGATCGCCGGCGATCACGCTCGGCAGGTCGTACAGGGTCAGGCCTTCGACGCGGTGGTCGGTGATGCGGCCCTGCGGGTAGTTGTAGGTGCGGATGCGCTGGCTGCGGTCGCCGCTGCCGACCTGCAGCTTGCGGGTTTCGGCCTGGGCGGCCGCGGCCTTGGCGATCTGGGCCTCGGCCAGCATCGCCTTCAGTCGCTTCATCGCCTTGTCGCGGTTGGCGTGCTGGCTGCGCTCGGTCTGGCTTTCGACCACGATCCCGCTGGGGGCGTGGGTGATGCGGATCGCCGAGTCGGTCTTGTTGACGTGCTGGCCGCCGGCGCCGGAGGAGCGGAAGGTGTCCACGCGCAGGTCGGCGGGGTTGATCTCGATCGGTTCGCCCTCGGGCTCGACCGGGATGATCGCCACCGTCGCCGCCGAGGTGTGGATGCGGCCCTGCGATTCGGTGTCCGGCACGCGCTGGACCCGGTGGGTGCCGGATTCGAACTTGAGCCGCGAATACGCGCCACGGCCTTCGACCCGGGCGATGACTTCCTTGAAGCCGCCGTGCTCGCCCGCGCTGGAGGATTCGATCTCGACCTTCCAGCCCTGGCGTTCGGCGTAACGGGCGTACATGCGGAACAGGTCGCCGGCGAAGATCGCGGCCTCGTCGCCGCCGGTGCCGGCGCGCACTTCCAGGTACAGGTCGCCCTCGTCGCGCGGATCCTTGGGGATCAGGTGCGCGAGCAGTTCGGTGTCCAGGGTCTGCAGGCGTTCGCGCGCGGCGGCGATCTCTTCCTCGGCCAGTTCGCGCAGTTCCGGATCGCCGCGCATGGCCTCGGCCGCGGCCAGGTCGGCCTTGGCGCGGGTTTCGTCGGCCAGCGCGGTCGCCACCGGCTCCAACTGAGCGAATTCGCGTGAGAACTTGCGGAAGCGCTCGGCGTCGCCGATCACGCCCGGGTCGGCGAGCATGCGTTCGAGTTCCTCGCGACGCTCGGCGAGGGCTTCCAGTTTGCGGCGCAGGGTCGGGGTCATAGGGCGGCTATCGAAAAGAGGATCGGAACAACGCAGAGAGGAAACGGGCGCGTTGGCGCTCGCTAAGGTTCGTCGGCGGAGTCCGGATCCGTTTCGGTCGTCGCGGCCCCTGGCTCGGTGGCCGGAAACAGCTTGTCGGCGGCGCGCGCCAGCTCGGCGTTGCCGCTGAGCGCGGCTTCGCGCAGGGCGATGGTCGGTGCGTGCAGCAGGCGGTTGGTCAGGGTGTGGGCGAGGAAGTTCAGCACTTCGGTCGGATCCTGCCCGGCGTCGAGCTGCTGCTTCGCCTTGGCCAGCACTTCGGCGCGCGCCGCTTCGCCGTGTGCGCGCAGGCGCTTGAGCGGCGCGGTGCGGGTGCTCGCGGCCATGGTTTCGACGAAGCGCGCGACCTGCAGATCGACGATCGCCTCGGCTTCGGTCGCGGCCTCGCGGCGGCTGCGGCGGTTGTCCTCGATCGCCCGTTCGAGGTCGTCGACGGTGTAGAGGAAGGTGTCCTTGAGATCGGCCACGTCCGCTGCGATGTCGCGCGGCACCGCCAGGTCCAGCAGCAGCATCGGCCGGTGCTTGCGGGTGGCGAGCGCGGCGGCGACCTGGGGCCGGTGCAGGATCGGTTCGCGGCTGGCGGTGGCCGACAGCACGATATCGGCCTCGCCCAGGTGACGGTCGAGTTCCGACAAGGGCAGGGCCACGCCGCCGTGGCGGCTGGCCAGGTCCTGGGCATGGCTGAGGGTGCGGTTGGCGATCAGCAGGCGCTTGGCCTTGGCCTGCACCAAGTGGCGCGCGGCCAGCTCGATGGTCTCGCCGGCGCCGATCAGCAGCACGGTCGAGTCTTCCAGGCGGGCGAAGGATTCCTGCGCCAGCCGCACCGCGGCCGAGGCCACCGAGACCGGATTGGCGCCGATGCGGGTGTCGGTGCGCGCGCGCTTGGCGGTCGAGAACGCCTGCTGGAACAGACGGTCGAGTTGGCTGCCCAGGCTGCCGGCGTTGCGCGCGGTGGCCCAGGCGTCCTTGACCTGGCCCAGGATCTGCGGCTCGCCCAACACCAGCGAGTCCAGCCCGGTCGCGACCCGGAACAGGTGGCGCACGGCGTCGGCGTCGCGGTGGCGATACAGATAGGCGTGCAGGTCGCCCATGTCTTCCGGGTGCGTGGCCAGCCAGTCGGCCAGGGCGCGGCCGTCGTCGTCGGCGACCGCGTACAGCTCGGTGCGGTTACAGGTCGACAGCAGCGCGACCTCGCTGACCTGCGGCAACGCGCGCAGCGCATCCAGCGCGGCCGGCACGGTCTCGGACGAGAACGCGACCCGCTCGCGCAGGCTGACCGGCGCGGTCTGGTGGTTGATGCCTAGGACGAACAAGCTCATCGGACAGTGACGCGTCCTGGGGCATGCGCCGACGGCGGTCGACGGGGCGAGGTAGGGGACATCCGTTCAGGTGCTTGCGATAAGCTGCGGGCTGCTGAAGGCCGCCATTCTACCGGCCCGTTTGGTTTCGACGAATTCGATGGATTCGATGGGTTCGATTCATGCTGTCTCAAGCCGCCGCGCCACGCCGCGCGCGCTGACCGTCCTGGCCGGCGCCGTCCTGGCCGTCTTGCTGGCGCCCGCCGCCGCCGCGCCCTCGGCCAAACCGGCGCTGACGGCGCCCGCCGACGCCTCGGCCGCGACCAGCGCCGCGCTGGAGCCTTTGCTGACCGGCGAATTCGCGCTCCAGGCCGGCAAGCTCAAGGAGGCCGCGACCGCCTACGCCGCCGCCGCCCGCGCCGCCAAGGACAAGGAATTGGCCGCGCGCGCCACCGACATCGCGATCGTGGCCAAGGAAGACAAGCTGGCCGCCGAATCGCTGGCGCTGTGGCGCGAGCTCGGCGGCGACGGCGCGCCGCTGCTGGCCTCGCAGGCGATCCTGGCCCTGCGCGGCGGCGACGAACGCGCCGCTCTGCGCGACCTCGACCGCCTGATGCTGGCCGACGAAACCGGCTGGCGACGGGTGTTGGGCGTGCTTTCGACCGGCTCCAAAGACCCGCAGCAGGCCGCGCGCCTGCTGGAAAAGCTGATCGACGGCAGCCGGATGCCCAAGGATCTGATGGCCTGGGTCGCCTTCGGCCTGTACGCCCAGCGCCTGGACCAGCCCAAGCTGACCGAACGCATCGTCGCCGAGGTGGTCGAGCGTTTCCCCGGCAATCCGCGCGTGAGCCTGCTGCGCGCCAGCCAGCTGCGCGAGGAAGGCAAGAAGGACGAAACCCGCAAGGTGCTGGAGTCGATCACCGACCAGGCCGACGCCGACCCGCAGCTGCGCGGCCTGATCGCGCAGGAATACGACGCCCTCGGCGACCTGCCGGCGGCCGCGGCGGTGATGGGCCGCGGCGAGCAGGACGATCAGACCTACGCCCTGCGCGCCTCGCTGCTGGCGCGCGCCGAGGACAAGAAGACCCTGACCGCGCTCTACGACGAACTGCGCCGCAACGCCGCCAAGCCCGAGCCGGGCCGGCGCCTGCTGCTGGGCCAGATCGCCGAATTCCTGGAGCACAACGACGAGGCCCTGGACTGGTACCGCGGCGTGCCCGGCGGCCCGCAGCGCTGGGTCGCCAAGCTGCGCGCGGCCAACGTGCTGCACGAACTCAAGCGCGCCGACGAGGCCTACGCCGCGCTGAGCGCGATGCAGGCCGACGCCTCGGCCGACGAAGATACCCGCCGCGACTCCTACCTGCTGGAAGCCGCGCTGCGCGCCGAGGACAAGAACGACGCCGGCGAGCTCGACGCCTTCGCGCGCGGCCTGGCCGCGTTCCCGGACGAGCCGGAAATCCTCTACGCCCGCGCCCTGAGCTACGAGCGCAGCGACGACATCCCGCGCGCCGAGGCCGATTTCCGCCGCATCCTGGTCGCCGAGCCCGACAGCGTGGCCGCGCTCAACGCGCTCGGCTACACCCTGGCCGACCGCACCACCCGTTATCAGGAGGCGTTGGAGCTGATCCAGCGCGCCCGCACCGCCGAGCCGGACAACGCCGCGATCATCGACAGCTACGGCTGGGTGCTCTACCGGCTGGGCCGCCATCAAGAAGCCTTGGCGGAGCTGCGCCGCGCCCTGACCCTGCAGAAGGACCCGGAGATCGCCTCGCACCTGGCCGAGGTGCTGTGGGCGGTCGGCAAGAAGGACGAGGCGCGCAAGTATTTCGATCAGGCGCGCAAGCTCGACCCCGACAACCGCGCCCTCAAGCGCGCCCTGGAAAAGACCGGCGCATGAGCGCGCGGGCGCTGACCGCCGCGGCCCTGGCCGCGCTGCTGACCGCGTGCGCCGGGCAGGCCGTGCGTGGCCCGGCCCCGCCGGCGCTGTCGCCGGCCGCCGTCGAGGTCGCCCAGTCCGCTCGCGAATCCGCGCTGCGCGAGCAGCCCGAATGGTCCTTGAGCGGCCGTATCGCGCTCAGCAATGGCCGCAACGGCGGCTCCGGCCGGATCGAGTGGCGCCAGAACGGCGCCCGTTACGAAGTCGCGCTCAGCGCCCCGGTCACCCGCCAGAGCTGGCGCCTCAGCGGCGACGCCGCCGGCGCGCGCCTGGAAGGTTTGGAGGGCGGCACCCGCAGCGGCCCCGACGCCGCCGCGCTGCTGCGCGAGGCCACCGGCTGGGAGATCCCGGTCGCGGCCCTCAGCGACTGGGTGCGCGGCCTGCGCGCCCAAGGGCAGGGACCGGCGGACGTGCGCTACGGCGCCGACGGCCGCCCGGCCCGGATCGAGCAGGGCGGCTGGAGCATCGAATACCGCTGGCCGGCGGCCGAGGGTTCCGACCGTCCGTCGCTGCCGTCGCGGCTGGATGCGGTGCGCGGCGAGGCCAAGGTCAAGTTGATCGTGGATGAGTGGCAGCAGTCGGCTGCCGTCGCCGGAGCGGCCTGGGTGCCGCTGCAAGGCGCGCAAGCCGTTCAGCTGCGCAATGAGCTGGCGGCGCTGAACCTCGCCGATCCGGCCCCCGATCTGGCCATCAACATCGCCGCCGGCGATCTGAGCGCGATCGGCATCTGCGGTTTCGCCTGCGATGCGCCGGGATTGGTCGACAGCCAGCGAACCCGCATCCAAGTGCGCACGCTTGCCGGTACCGGCGACGTAATCGAGAACGACGAGCACTTGCAGCTCATGCAGCAGGCCGAGGGCTACGCCCACGCCTACAATCGCGCCCTCAGCGAATGGCTGCGAACGCATCGGCCGGCCAACACTGCGTCCTCCGACTGATCGCGCCGTCTCCAGCCCCATTGCGACCGCCATGCCCGCCGCCGACACCGAACACCCCTGGTCCCTCTGGCCCGCCCCGGCCAAGCTGAACCTGTTCCTGCGCATCACCGGCCGCCGCGCAGACGGCTACCACCTGCTGCAGACCGTGTTCCGTCTCCTGGCTTGGGGAGACCTGATCCGGCTACGAGTACGCGACGACGGCCACATCGTCCGCCATGGCGCGTCGGTCCTGGGCGTCGCGGAAGATCAGGATCTGACCGTTCGCGCGGCCAAGTTGCTGAAAAAAGCCGCTAACGTCGGAAAAGGCGCGGATATCGTCATCGAAAAGCGCATTCCGGCCGGTGGTGGCTTCGGCGGCGGCTCGTCCGATGCCGCGACCGTGCTGGTCGCCCTGGACGCGCTCTGGGGCACCGGTCTGGGCGTGGAGCGGCTGGCCGAGCTGGGTCTGAAATTGGGCGCCGACGTGCCGGTGTTCGTGCGCGGCGACAACGCCTGGGCCGAAGGCGTGGGCGAGGCCCTGTCGCCGATCGATCTGGCGCCGGCCTGGTACGTGCTCGCCGACCCCGGTGTGCACGCGCCCACCGCGGCGTTATTCCAATCTGCTGAATTGACGCGGGATGCTGCGCCCGCGACAATGTCGGACTTCGTTTCGGGTATGCCGCTCGGGAATGCGTTCGAGCCGGTTCTGCGCCTGCGCGAACCGGCCGTCGAGGCCGCGTTCGCCGCCTTGGCGCGGATCGGTTCACCGCGCCTGACCGGTTCCGGTAGCGGCTGTTTCGTCGAATTCGCCACGCGCGAATCCGCCGAATCCGCGCTGCTGGAATTGCCGTCCGGCCTTCGGGCCTGGGTGGCGGCCGGCGTCGCGCGGTCTCCGTTGCGCGACGTACTCGAAACACACCTTATGCAGGGGCGTCGCCAAGAGGCCCAAGGCACCAGGTTTTGATCCTGGCATTCGTAGGTTCGAATCCTACCGCCCCTGCCAGCAACACCCCAATGTAAAGGCCCGATCCGGCCCAGACCTCCGGATCGGACATGGACGTCGCCCGCCACGGTCAGAGCGAAGCGGAGAAGACAAAGTGCAGAACGATCGCAGCCTGCTGGTATTCAGCGGCAACGCCAACCGCCCGCTCGCGCTGGCGGTGTGCAAGGAGCTCGGTATTCGTCTCGGCAAGGCGCTGGTCGGGCGGTTCTCCGACGGCGAAGTGCAGGTCGAGATCGAAGAAAACGTGCGCCGACAGGAAGTGTTCGTCATTCAGCCGACGAACGCGCCGACGGCCGAGAATTTCATGGAGCTGCTGGTCCTGATCGACGCGCTCAAGCGCGCATCGGTGACCAGCGTGACCGCGGTGGTGCCGTACTTCGGCTACGCCCGCCAGGATCGCCGCATGCGCTCCTCGCGCGTGCCGATCACGGCCAAGGTCGCGGCCAAGATGTTCGGCGCGGTCGGCGCCGACCGGGTGCTCACGGTCGATCTGCATGCGGATCAGATCCAGGGCTTCTTCGACATCCCGGTCGACAACGTCTATGCCTCGCCGCTGCTGCTCGCCGACATCTGGCGCGCGCACGGCACCGACAATTTGATCGTGGTGTCCCCGGACGTGGGCGGCGTGGTCCGCGCCCGCGCGATCGCCAAGCGCCTCGACGACGCCGATCTGGCGATCATCGACAAGCGCCGGCCGCGCGCCAACGTGTCGACGGTGATGAACATCATCGGCGACGTGTCGGGCAAGACCTGCGTGCTGGTCGACGACATCGTCGACACCGCCGGCACCCTGTGCGCAGCCGCGGCCGCGCTCAAGGCGCAGGGCGCGACCAAGGTGGTCGCGTACTGCACCCACCCGGTGCTGTCGGGCGCGGCGATCGACAACGTGACCCGTTCGCAGCTGGACGAGCTGGTGGTGACCGACACCATCCCGCTCACCGACGCGGCCCGGGCCTGCGGCCGTATCCGTCAGCTGAGCGTCGCCGAGCTGCTGGCCGAAACCATCCGCCGCATCGCCTTCGGCGAGTCGGTGAGTTCGCTGTACGTGGATTGACGAAATTCGCGCTCGCGGCCCCGGCCGCGGACGCAACACCGCTCACCTGGTCGCGGGTGAGCGTCTATACCGCCGCGAGGCGGTTCAACGCCGTAAACGTGAGTAAACAACAATGTCCGAACACATCATCAAGGCCACTGGCCGCAGCGTCGAGGGTAAGGGTGCGAGCCGCCGCCTGCGTCGTGCCGCCAGCATCCCGGCCATCATCTACGGCGGCAAGGCCGCGCCGCAGCCCGTCCAGCTCGATCACGAGAAGGTCTGGCTGGCCAGCCAGAACGAGTGGTTCTACTCCTCGATCCTGACCCTGGACGTCGACGGCAAGTCCGAGAGCGTGCTGCTGCGTGACATGCAGCGCCACCCGTACAAGCAGATCATCATGCACCTGGATTTCCAGCGCGTGGACGAGAACCAGGCGATCCGCGTCGCCGTGCCGCTGCACTTCCTCAACGAGGACAAGTCGCCGGCCGGTAAGGCTGCCGACGTCGTGGTCACCCACGAGCTCAACGAAGTCGAAATCAGCTGCTTGCCGAAGGACCTGCCGGAGTTCCTCGAGATCGACCTGTCGGCCCTGGCCGTGGGCGACATCGTCCACCTGTCGGAGCTGAAGCTGCCCAAGGGCGTCGAGATCCCCGAGCTGAAGCTGGGCAAGGAACACGACGTCGCCGTCGTGATCGCCAAGCACGGCAAGGAAGAGGCCGAAGAGGTCACCGACGCACCGGCCGCCGAAGTGCCGGCTGCCAAGGTCGCCAAGAAGGACGAAGACAAGAAGTGATCGCCTGCCGGCGCGCCCTGAGCGGCGCGCCGGTTCGCGTTCGCGGACTGTCGTGATCCATGGCGGAACTGCGCCTGATCGTCGGCCTGGGCAACCCCGGCGCCGAATACACCCGGACCCGGCACAACGCCGGGTTCTGGTTTGTGGACGCCTTGAACGAGAAGTTCGGCGGCCGCTTCGGTCTGGAGTCCAAGCTGTTCGGCGAGACCTCGAAGGTCGAGATCGGCGGACGCCCGGTCTGGCTGCTGAAGCCGGCCACGTTCATGAATCTCTCGGGCAAGTCGGTCACCGCGGCCCTGCGCTACTGGAAGATCGAGCCGGAAGAGGCGCTGCTGGCGCACGACGAGCTCGACCTGTCCCCGGGCGCGGCGCGGCTCAAGTTCGACGGCGGCCACGGCGGCCAGAACGGCCTGCGCGACACCATCAAGCTGCTCGGGCACGGCAAGTTCCACCGCCTGCGCGTGGGCATCGGCCATCCCGGCCACAAGGACAAGGTCACCCCGTGGGTGCTCGGCCGTCCCGGCAAGGACGACGAGGCCTCGATCCTGCGTTCCATCGACGACGCCATCGACGTGCTGCCGCTGGCGGTGCAGGGCAACTTCATGGACGCGATGACGCGCTTGCACACTCCCAGGGCCTGAATGCCCGGCGGGACGCGGCCCGCGAACCACCGCGACGGTTTTCCAGCATCGAGAGTCAATGGCAAAGCGCGGCTGCGGCCGATCTTTCCCTTTCACTTTCTCCACCCGGACGGCGCCATTCATGGGCATCAAATGCGGCATCGTCGGCCTGCCTAATGTCGGCAAGTCGACCCTTTTCAACGCCCTGACCAAGGCCGGCATCGCCGCCGCCAATTTCCCGTTCTGCACGATCGAGCCGAACGTGGGCGTGGTCCCGGTGCCGGACCCGCGCCTGAATGCGCTGGCCGAGATCGTCAAGCCGCAAAAGTGCATCCCGACCGCGGTCGAGTTCGTCGACATCGCCGGCCTGGTCGCCGGCGCCGCCAGCGGCGAGGGCCTGGGCAACAAGTTCCTGGCCCATATCCGCGAGGTCGACGCGATCACCCACGTGGTGCGCTGCTTCGAAAACAGCGACGTGATCCACGTCAACAACAAAGTCGACCCGATCGCCGACATCGAGACCATCGACACCGAGCTGGCCCTGGCCGACCTGGAATCGGTGGAGCGCGCCCTGCAGCGCGCCGAGCGCAGCGCCAAGACCGGCGACAAGGACGCCAAGGCCCGCGCCGAGGTCCTGGGCCGGGTCCGCACCGGCCTGGACGCCGGCAAGCCGGCGCGCGCGCTGGGCCTGTCCGAGGACGACATCGCCCAGGTCCGCGACCTGTTCCTGCTGACCCTCAAGCCGGTCATGTACGTGGCCAACGTGCTCGAGGACGGTTTCGAGGGCAATCCGCACCTGGACGCCGTGCGCGCCCGAGCGGTCGGCGAGGGCGCCCAGGTGGTGCCGGTCTCGGCCGCCATCGAGGAAGAGCTCAGTCAGCTCGAGGACGCCGACCGCGACACCTTCCTGGCCGACCTGGGACTGGACGAGCCGGGCCTGAACCGGGTCATCCGCGCCGCCTACGCCCTGCTGGGCCTGCAGACCTACTTCACCGCCGGGGTCAAGGAAGTCCGCGCCTGGACCGTCAAGGCCGGCTCGACCGCGCCGCAGGCCGCCGCGGTGATCCACACCGACTTCGAGAAGGGCTTCATCCGCGCCGAGACCATCGGCTACGACGATTACATCAAGTACAAGGGCGAAGCCGGTGCTCGCGACGCCGGCCGGCTGCGCCTGGAAGGCAAGGAATATCGGGTCCAGGAAGGCGATGTGCTGCACTTCCGCTTCAATGTTTGACGGCCGAAACGACCCGAGTTGCGCACTCCGTAAAAAAATCTGCGAAACTTACGTCCGGACGCGTTGACTTCCTCCGTTTCGGGCGCCAGAATTGCGGGCTCTTTTGGAGGGATACCCAAGCGGCCAACGGGGGCAGACTGTAAATCTGCTGGCTTACGC
>CAMLID010000019.1 GCA_946480055.1 uncultured Lysobacter sp.
GATCGAGGCGGGCGATGCGGTGCAGGCTGACGCGGCCGAACTTGGAGGCGTCGGTCAGCACCACGACCCGGCGCGCGTGTTCGACCATGCGGTGGTTGAGGCTGGCTTCGGCCTCGTGGTGGGTGGTCAGCCCGAACTGCAGGTCCAGTCCGTCCACGCCCAGGTATACGGCGTCGAAGCTGTAGGGGGTGAGGCTGGCCTCGGCGCGGCTGCCCTGCAGCGACAGCGATTGCTTGCGCAGCAATCCGCCGGTGAGCAGCAGCTCCACGCCGGGCGCGTTGGACAGTTCCCAGGCGATGTTGAGGCCGTTGGTCATGACCGTGACGTCGCGATGCTGGCGCAGGTGGCGGGCCAGGGTCATCGTGGTCGAGCCGGAGTCGATGATGATGTTGTCGCCGGGCTTGACCAGGCGCGCGGCGTGCGCGCCGATCGACTCCTTCAGCGGCAGGTTGAGCGTGTCCTTCTCGTGGATGTCCTGTTCCTGCGGCGGCGTGCGCACCAGGGTGGCGCCGCCGTGGTTGCGCGTGGCCAGGCCCTGCGACTCGATATGGCTGAGGTCGGCGCGGATCGTCACCGACGACACATCGAATTGCTCGACCAGATCCGCGACCTGCACGTTGCCGTGCTGAACCAGCAGTTGCAGGATCTGTTGCCGGCGTTGGCGGGTGTTTCGCATGACGGGCCTTGGTAGTCGGGACGGAAGCCGAAGCTTACCGTTCCGAAAGCGCACTGGCAGCAGAGGTTTCGTTTTCGTCGCGCGTGCCGGCGCGGTTGCGGGCGCAGGCGCGGGCGTACTCGGCCAGGCGGCCGAAAATCCTGTGCCGGATCAATGCCAGCGGCTCGGGCGCCAGGCGGCCGGCCTCGATCTCGCGCTGCTGCTCGGGCATGAACTGGCTGAGCAGGATCGCCGGCGGCGGCAGCGCCTGCAGGTTCGCGACCAGCCGCTCCATCGCGGCCTGCACTTCCGGCTCGCCCCAGTAATAGCGGCAGCGGTCGCTGAGCGCGTAGCCGCGCAGCAGGCGCAGCTGGCGCTCGTCGCCGCTGTAGTGGTTGCGCCAATGCGCGGGGCGTTCGCGCATGACCCGGTCCAGCACTTCGGCCAGATCGGAGCGCTGCGCCGGCGGCAGCAGTTCGCCTTCGATCGCCGCCAGCGCGAACAGCGCCTCGCGATAGGCGTAGGTCGCGGCCGGGCCGACCTTGAGGATGGCGTAGTGGTCGCGCACCAGCGCGTGCAGCGAGGCCTCGGTCTGGTAATCGGTGGAATGCGCCTCGTAGACGATGCGCGGCTGGCTCTCGACGAAGGCCGACAGTTCGGCCGCGGCCTGAGGGTCGTAGTGGTGCACGCTGCTATGGTCGAAGTCGACGCCGGGTTGCACCACCATCGCGATCACGCGCTCCCAGGCCGGAGCCAGGTCCGGTGCCTGGAAGGCGAGGCGGTGGATCTCCAGAGTGCGGGCGGCCGCGTCCGGACGCGTCACCGACAGGCCAGCGGCGAGCGAGGCTTCGCCGCCGGGCACCGGCACTTCGGTGCCGATCACGTAGACCGGCGGCGGCAGCCCGGCTTCGGCGGCGGTGCGTTCGGCGATCCGCGCCAGCTCGGCCGAGCGCGCGGCCACGATCTCGTCCGGCAGCGGCGTGGGGTCGTCGGCGCAGGACATGCTGCAGTCGAGGTGGATCTTGTGGAAACCGGCGGCGACGTAGGCGGCGATCAGCTCGCGCGCATGCGCCATGGCTTCGGCGGCCGGGCGTCGCTGCCAGGCGTTCGGACCCAGGTGATCGCCGCCGAGGATCAGGCGTTCGCTCGGGAAATCCTGCGTGCGCGCCAACTGCAGCACGTAGTCGCGGTACTGGGCCGGGTTCATGCCGGTGTAACCGCCGAACTGGTCGACCTGGTTCGAGGTCGCCTCGATCAGCAGCACGGTGTCGTAGCGGCGCGCGACCTGCATCGCCGCCAGCAGCACCTGCTCGTTGCTGCAGCAGACGCTGTACAGGCCGACGTTCTCGCCACGACGGTGGGCGGCGATCAGCGATTGCACTGCAGACATGAGGGCCTCTGGTGTTCGGGGCGTAGTCGGAGAATCAGGACGCGCGGTTGCGCTGGCGCGCGAGCAGCGCCGCGCCGCGCGCGCCGCCGGCATCGCCGAACGCGGGCGGCAGGATCGGCGGCACGCGTGGGCCGCGGAACAGATGCGCAGCTACCGCAGCGGGCAGATCGCGGTACAGCATCTCGAGTTTCGACAGGCCGCCGCCGAGCACGATGACGTGCGGGTCCAGCGCCAGCACCAGGCCGGCCAGGCCGTAGCCGAGCAGGTCGCGGTGGATGTCGAGCGCGCGCAGCGCGGTGATCTCGCCTTGCTGCGCCCGTATCGCGATCGCGCTGGCGTCGATGGCGTCGCCGCCGAGCTGCTGGTGGATCAGGGCCAGCCCACTGCCGGAGACGTAGCGCTCCATGCAGCCGCGCAGGCCGCAGGCGCAGTCCAGCAACGGCAGGGAATGACGTTGCAGCAGCTCGGCCGGCGCGCTCCAGTGGCCCCATTCGCCGGCGATGCCGTTGTGGCCGGCGATCAGCCGGCCGTCGAGGCAGTAACCGCCGCCGGCGCCGGTGCCGAGGATCGCGCCGAACATGCTGGGATAGCCCGCAGCCGCGCCGCCGTGGGCTTCCGACAAAGCGAAGCACTGGCAGTCGTTGCCCAAATACAGCGGGCGCCGCAGGCGCGCGCGCAGGTCCTCTTCAACGCGTTGGCCGGTCAGCGCCGGCACGTTGGAACTGAGTTGGCGCCCGTTGTCGCGATCGACCACGCCCGGTACGCCCAGGCCGACCGCCGTGCTGGTGAGGCCGAGCTCCGCGTCGGCGGCGAGCACCAGGGCGACGACCTCCTGCAGGAAGGCCTCGTAGTCCTGGGTCGGGGTGGCGACGCGGCGCCGATAACGCACCTCCATCGCCTGGTCGCAGGCGACCAGTTCGATCTTGGTACCGCCGATGTCCAGGCCGTACCAGGTCTGCGCGGAGGCGTTCGTATCAGTCATGGCGATGGATGATCACGCCTTGGACGACACGGTTGACGGTGCCGTCGGGGAACGGATTGTCGGGCGTCAGGCCCAAGCCGGCGGAGCGGTGCAGGGCGTAGCGCTGGGCCATGCTCAGCCACAGCGGCGCCAGCCAGGGGTCGGGCAGGGCCGGCGCATCCAGAGTGAAATCGTCGGCATCGGCATGCTCGTCGCCCGGGCCGACCGAAAGCACGCGCGCGGCGATGCCGTCGCGGCGCAGTTCGTCCAGCAGGTCCTGCTCGTAACGGCGCGCGACCGTTTCGGCGCTGCGCAGCACCACCACCAGCGTTTCGCTATCGAGCGTGGACTTGGGGCCGTGGCGGAAACCCAGAGGCGTGTTCGCCAGCGCGAGCACGCGGCCGGCGGTGAGTTCCAGCAGCTTGAGCGCGGCTTCGCGCGCCAGCGCTTCCAGCGGTCCGCTGCCCAGGTAGATCACGCGCGTGTACGGCGCCCGCGCGAGCGCGGCCACGGGCGCGTCCCAGTCCGTCAAGGCGCGGCGGCCGTGCGCGGCGAGCGTACGCAACTGCTGCAGCCGCTGCGGCCACGGCGCGGGATCGAACACGGCGAGCGCGGCGAGCTGCATGCAGCTCAGGCTGCTGGTCATGGCGAAGGCGCGGTCGCAGCTGGCTTCGGGCATAAGCAGGGTCAGCGTGTCGGCGCGGCCCTGGCCGCGTCGCGCGAGTTCGCCTTCGCCGTTGCAGGTGATGTCGAGGAAGCGCGCGTCGGCGACGCGTTCGCGCACCAGTGCCACCGCGGCGACGCTCTCGGGGCTGGAGCCGCTGCGTCCGAACGACACCAGCAGGGTCGGTCGCTCGCGCTGCAGGTACAGCGACGGATGTGTCAGCAGGCTGGTCGTATGCAGGGCGCGCACGTCGGCCGGCCATTGCGCGTTGATCTGGTCGGCGACCATCTCGGCGATGAAGCCGGAGCTGCCGGCGCCGGTGAGGATCACCCGGTGTCCGGGCTGGCGTAGCCAATCGCCGAGAAAGCCGTCGATGCGCGCGCTCTGCTGAGCCAGCGCCTCGGCCAAGTCTTCCCACAGCGCGGGCTGCTGGGCGATTTCCTCGGCGGTGTGGGCTCCACCCAGGCGGTGCCAGGCGGACAAGTCGGGGAGTACGGGAGCGTCCATTCACGGTTCCTGTTGGGCACAAGCACGATCTGTGTTTTCTTTCGAAAAGTCAAATATCGAAAGTCAATGGAAAGTTATAGGTCCGAGGGCTTCGGAGTCGCCAAATTCAGGGGTGGCAATGTTGTCCTGCAGCAAATCGCTGGGGTAACGGAAATTTCATAAAGGCTGTGCGCTAAATTGTAAGTTGTTCTTTGCCAAATCTTTCAATATTAATTAAAAATCCTTGCCTTTTCTTTGCAATTTCTTGACATTTTTCAAAAGACTGCCCTAGAGTCGGTCGCCAGGGTTTCGTATTCCGCGTAAGGCGGGCTTTGGGGGCGCAGTGAAAGCCGATGCACACAGCCACAGCCATAGCCGTCAGCTGATCACAGCGATGTGCGGCCTGTTGCTGTTCGCTGCGCCGGCCCTGGCCGAACCGCTGGGCAACCTCCGTGCGATCGCACCGGTGTCGGGCGACGCAGGTGCGCCGGCCTGGACCATCACCACCGACAACGGTGCGCGTCTCCGCATCGATCTGCTGCGCGCCGATCTGCTACGCGTGCAGGCCGGGCGCAACGGCAAGCTGACGCCGCCCGCCGACAAGGCCACGCCGATCGTGCTGGCGCAGCTGGTGTCGAAGGTGGCTTACACCTACGAAGAGGACGCGGACGAACTGCGTATCCGCACCGACGCGCTGGTGCTGCATATCCAACGTCAGCCGCTGCGTCTGTCGCTGGACCGGATCGCGGCTGGCAAGCCCCTGCCGCTGTGGCGCGAACTGCAGCCGCTGGATCTGGCCAAGGACCAAAGCGTGCAGGTGCTGTCCAGCGAAGCGGGCGAGCACTACTACGGCGGCGGCCAGCAGAACGGGCGTTTCGAGTTCAAGGGTCGCGAACTGGAGATTTCCTACTCCGGCGGCTGGGAGGACGGCGACCGTCCGAGTCCGGCGCCGATGCTGCTGAGCTCGCGCGGCTGGGGCATGGTCCGCAACACCTGGAGCGACGGCAACTACGACCTGCGCCAGCCCGACCAGTCCACCTTGCTGCATCGCGAAGACCGTTTCGACGCCTACTACTTCGTCGGCGCCGGCCTGCCCGAACTGCTGGACCGCTACACCGCGCTGACCGGCCGCGCCGGCCTGTTGCCGCGCTGGGCGCTGTCCTATGGCGACGCCGATTGCTACAACGACGGCGACAACAAGAAGAAGCCGGGCACCGTGCCCGAGGGCTGGAGCGACGGCCCCACCGGTACCACCCCGGACGTGGTCGAGAGCGTCGCACGCAAATACCGCGAACACGACATGCCGGGCGGCTGGATCCTGCCCAACGACGGCTACGGCTGCGGCTACAAGGAACTGCCGAAGGTCGCGCAGGGCCTGGCGCGATACGGTTTCCGCACCGGCCTGTGGACCGAGGACGGCGTCGACAAGATCGCCTGGGAAGTCGGCAAGGCCGGCAGCCGCGTGCAGAAGCTGGACGTGGCCTGGACCGGAAAGGGCTACCAGTTCGCGATGGACGCCAACCACGCGGCCTACGACGGCATCCTCGACAATTCCGATTCGCGCCCGTTCCTGTGGACGGTGATGGGCTGGGCCGGCGTGCAGCGTTACGCGGTGGCCTGGACCGGCGACCAGAGCGGCAGCTGGGACTACATCCGCTGGCATATCCCGACACTGATCGGTTCGGGCCTGTCGGGCATGGCCTACGCCACCGGCGATGTCGACGGCATCTTCGGCGGCAGCGCCGAGACCTACACCCGCGATCTGCAGTGGAAGAGCTTCACCCCGGTGCTGATGGGCATGTCCGGCTGGTCGTCGGCCGGGCGCAAGCATCCGTGGTGGTACGACGAACCCTACCGCAGCATCAACCGCGACTACCTCAAGTTGAAGATGCGCCTGACTCCGTACATGTACGGTCTGGCGCGCGAGGCCGAACGCAGCGGCGCGCCGCCGGTGCGTGCGCTGATGTGGGACTACCCGCAGGATCCGCAGGCCTACACCGAGGCGCACAAGTACCAGTTCCTGCTCGGCCGCGAGCTGTTGGTCGCGCCGGTCTACCGCAGCCAGGCCGCCAGCCGCGGCTGGCGGCGCGACATCCACCTGCCGCCGGGCCGCTGGATCGACTACTGGGACGGCCGCCAGCTGCAGGCCGGCGCGCAGGGCCGTCAGCTCGATCGCCAGGTCGATCTGGCGACGTTGCCGCTGTTCGTGCGCGCCGGCGCGATCCTGCCGATGTACCCGGCCATGCTCTACGACGGCGAGAAGCCGCTGGACGAGCTCACCCTGGACCTGTATCCGCAGGGCGAGTCGCACTACACGTTATATGAGGACGACGGCAGCACCCGCCGCAACGTGCAGGGCGAGTTCGCCGAACAGGCCATCGCCATGCGGGCGCCGGAGCAGGGCAGCGGCGAAGTGCGCGTGCGCATCGAGGCGCAGCGCGGCCAGTACACCGGCCAGCTGCCGCAGCGCCGTTATGCCCTGCGCGTGCTCAGCCGCGAACGCCCGCGCGCGGTCGAACTGGACGGCCGCGCGCTGCCGGCGCTGGCCGACCGCGCCGCGTGGGCGTCGGCCGCGGAGGGCTGGTACTTCGATCCGGCCGAACGCCGCGGCACCTTGCACGTGCGCAGCGCGCCCATCGACATTCGACGCGCGCTGGAGTTCCGTCTCGATCTGCCGGTCGCTGCGGCCGTGCCGGACGACGCGTTCCCGACCGCGCCGGAACTCGGCCGCGCGTTGCCCCCCGACAGCCTGCTGGTGATCAACCGTCCCGCCGAAGAGCCCGGCCATGCGCTGGAGAACGCCTTCGACGACGACCCGGCGACCTGGTTCCGGACCGTGCGCAATCAGGCCGTGCGCACCGGCGCGCACGAATGGACGATCGGCTTCGGCGAACGCAGCCTGATCGACGGCATCGAACTGGCGCCGCGCAACGATAAGAACTGGAAGCACGGCCAGATCCGCGACTACGAAATCTATCTGGCCGACAGCAACGGCGAGTGGGGCGAGCCGATCGCGCGCGGCCAGCTGAAGTTGCAACAGGAACTGCAGCGCATCGACTTCGCGCCGCGCGCCGGCCGGATGCTGCGCTTCCGTGTGCTGAGCACGCAGAATCCGGACGGAGACGCTGCCAGCGGCAGCGATCCCATGGTCTCGGCGGCGCAGAGCGGCGGCGCGCGCGCGGTCGACGCGCTGCGGCCGCGCGACGTCGGCCCGATCGCGCTGTCCACCTTGCGCATCCTTGAGCACCGTGTGCCGGAGCGTCCGGCGCAGCAACGCTACCTGTCCGAACTGGAGCTGCCACCGGCACTGGCCGGTGAGGTGGCGCGCGACCGCGCCCAGGGCGGCGCGAGCGAGATGCGCATGAACGGCCTGCATTTCCGCCGCGGTCTGGGCGTGGGCGCAGGCAGCCGCATCGATGTGCGATTGAACGGCGGCTGGCATCTGCTGCGCGCCGACCTCGGCATCGACGACCGCTGCCGCGAGGCCGGCGGCCTGCAGTTCCAGATCTGGGGCGACGACCGTTTGCTCTACGACAGCGGTCTGTTGCGCGCACCTGCCGTAGTCAAGCCGGAACTGGACATCCGCGGTCTGCAACGCCTGAGCCTACGCACGCTCGGGGCGCAAGGCGCGAAACCGGCGCAAGTCTGCGGCAACTGGGCCAACGCAGTCCTGATCGGACAGGAGGGCGATCGCGCCGACATCGCAGCCGCACCGTAAATCCTTCCCCCCTACATCGCGCAACGGATCTGCCGCTCCACCTTGGCTTTTGCAACGCCATCGCCAGCCAAACCAATTGGGAGTATCACGTGCAATATCGTCCTCAACGTTTCCCCCGGGTCCGTGCCAGCGTGCACGCCGTGTCCGTTGCCCTGGGTCTGACGCTCGCTGCGGCGGCGCCGATGGCCTGGGCCCAGTCCAACACCACCACGACCATCTACGGCAGCGTGCCTGCCGGACAGGACACGCGCGTGGTCCTGGAGAACACCGCCACCGGCGTGCAGCGCAGCGTGCAGCCCGACGCCGGCGGCCGTTATCGCGCCACCTCGCTGCCGCCGGGGCAGTACCAGGTGCGCATCATGCGCGGCGACCAGGTGCTGCGCAGCGTCGATGTCGAGGCCAAGGTCGGCAGCGGCGTGGAAGCCAGCTACGACGCGGCCGTGCAAATAGATGCCGTGCGAGTGACCGCTGCTCCCAATCGCAAGATCGACGTCACCAGCACCAACAACGGCGTGATCCTCACCGCCAAAGACCTGCAACGCCTGCCGGTCGCCAACGACGTGGCGTCGGTGATCCAGCTCACGCCCGGCACCGTGCGCGGTACCAACGCCCAATACGGCAATGCGCCCAGCATCGGCGGCGCCGGTCAATCGGAGAACTCGTTCTACGTCAACGGTTTTCCGGTGACGAACATCCTCACCCAGGTCGGCGCCGCAGAACTTCCGTTCGGTGCGATCTCCAACATGCAGGTGCTGACCGGCGGCTACGGTGCCGAGTTCGGCCGTGCTACTGGCGGCATCGTCAACATCGCCACCCGCAGCGGCGGCAACGAGTTCCAGGTGGGTGCCAAGGTGTCCTGGACGCCCGAATCCCTGCGCGGCAAGCGCCGCAACACCTACTGGCCCAACACCGGAGCCCACCCCGATACCGACGGCAAGCTGCTGTCCTACACGCTGGACAACAGCGTCGACAGCAAGAGCTATGGCCTGTATGCCAGTGGTCCCATCATCCGCGACAAGCTGTTCTTCTTCGCGGCGATGGAGCAGACCCATACCGATGCCCAATCGGTGTCGGTGAACAGCGACAGTGGAAGGAACACGCCGAATGGCTGGAGTTCGAGCGACAGCCTGGCCGAGCGCTACCTCGCCAAGATCGACTTCAATCTTACCGACGACCACCATTTCGAGTTCACCAAGCTCTACGACCGCACCCAGGCCACCAGCAAGGCCTATGGCTTCGACTACACCACCCTGCAGCGCAACAAGGTGCAGAGTGGCTTGGCGCAGACGTACTCCAACTGTTGCGGCAGCGCTTCCACGCCGGGTGCGAACATCTCCATATTCAAGTACACCGGCTACCTCAGCGACGACCTGACGCTGACCGCGCTCTATGGCGATTCGCGCACCCGCCACCAGCGCACTCCCGCTGGCTACGACCCCAGCTTGGCGCAGACCTCGTCGGGCGTGACCACACGCGTGCCCGGTCTGACCTACCGCAATCCGCAGCTCGTGACCGGCTCCCTTCCGGCGCCGGGTTCGAGCGACAAGCAGAAGGGCGGACGCCTGGACGTGGAATACCGCCTGGGCAAGCACTCGCTGCGCGCCGGCATAGATCGCATGGACATCGAGACGAAGGTCGGCGAGACGCTGGCCGGCGGTTCGCGTTGGTCGTACCGCAAAGCGGCCGACCCGAATCGCCCGATTGCCGGCGCCTTCCAGACACCGGCGCAAGGCGGAGGCTTCGGCCCCCAGGGTTACTACGTCAGCCACGACATCACCAATGTGCTGGCGCGTCCGAGCAGCCGGCAGTCGGCGCAGTACATCCAGGACCTGTGGCAGGTCACCGACAACGTCCTGCTCGACCTCGGGCTGCGCCGCGAGCAGTTCGTCAACTACACCACCGACGGAAAGGCCTTCATCGAGCAGGACAACATGCTCGCGCCGCGCCTGGGCGTAACCTGGGACTACTTCGGCGACGGCACGCTCAAGCTGTTCGCCAACGCTGGCCGCTACCACCTGCCGGTGCCGTCCAACCTGTCCAGCAACATGGCCAGTCCGCTGCTGATCACCAATCAGTACTACACCTACACCGGCGTGGACCCGACAACCGGTGCTCCGACCGGCCTGCATGCGATCAGCGATCCGTACTCGCCCAACAACTTCTATGGGCAGGCCCGCGACGCTCGCGAGATCACCGCTATCGACCTCAAGCCGCTGTCGCAGGACGAGATAACGCTCGGCTTCGAGAAAGCGCTCGGCAGCAACTACATCTTGGGCGCCAGCCTGTTGTACCGGCATCTCAACGAGACCAACGACGACACCTGCGACCAGCGTCCCATCGACGATTGGGCCGCGCGCAACGGCGTCGACACCAGCCACTGGCACGGCTTTTCCTGCGCGATCATCAACCCGGGGCGCGCCAACAGCCTGTGGGTCGATTTCAGTGACGGCGCGGGCCTGCGCCGCGTCGACATCAGCAAGGAAGAATGGGGCCAGCCGAAGGCGCACCGCATCTACCGCGCGCTCAATCTGTCCCTGGAGCATCCCTTCAGCAACCGCTGGTACGGCCGCCTGGATTACACGTTCTCCTCCCTGCGCGGCAATACGGAAGGTCAGGTCGACACCTTGGGTGGCGGCGACGTGGCGTTGACGATCAGTTCCGACCACAAGGAGCTGATGTACTACGCCAACGGTTACCTGCCGAGCGATCGCCGCCACGCACTCAAGGCCTACGGCTATTTCCAAGTGCATCCGGAAGTGCTGTTGGGCGGCAACTTCTCCGCGCAGTCGGGTGCGCCCCGCAACTGCCGCGGCGAGTTGCCGCCGGAGCTGAACTGGGACGGCAACTACGGCAGCGCGTACTTCTTCTGCGACGGCCAGCCGGCACCGCGCGGCAGCCAGGGGCGGATGCCGTGGCGGACGCAGTTCGACGCCAACGTCACCTACCTGCCGCGTCAGCTTCCTGGTTTGAGCCTGAAGCTGGATGTGTTCAACCTGTTCGATAGCGGCACGGTGACGCGTTACCAGGAAACGCGCGAGGACGGCGGTGCTATCAGCCACAACTACCTGCAGGTGGACGGCCGACAGGCCCCGCGTTCCGTGCGCCTGACCGCCGAATTCAATTGGAAGTAAGCGCAGCTCGATCGACGCGTACGTCGCTGGAACCTCCAGCGCCGTTCGCCCTTCTGCCGCTAGCGACGGAGCGCTGCAGCATAGCGGCGACTCGATCACCGGCGTCGCTCCAATGGAGCACGCCAGTGGGCATCGAGTCGAAACGGTACGGCGATCGATACCTGTCGCCGCACCGTGGGCAGTGGCAACAAAGCAGCACCGCAAAGCTACTCCTTCGCTATTCAGACATGAGGAAAATCAACATGCGTGGAAAATCCATGTTCAAAAGTGCCAGTTCGTTGCTGGCGGGCGTCCTGGCCCTCGGCGCCAGCCTGAGCGTTGCCGCGACCGAAACGCCGGGCAGCTACGTCCACTGGGAGTTCGACGGCGCGACCGCTCTGAGCGACGTGGCCTACCCGATGACGGTCACGCGCGATCCCGGCTATGGGGCGAAGGTGTTCTGGTCCAACCAGGTCTCGTTCAGTAATGGCCTTGGCGGCTATGCGGGCATGCAGGCCCATGGCGGCGCGCAGCGCCTGTTCCTGTTCTCGGTATGGGATGTCAGCGAAGCCGTGCCGGGGCCTGGCAGCTTTTGCGAACCCTTCGGCGGCGAGGGCTCAGGCATGAGCTGCAAGCGCTGGGGCGATTGGAAGGAAGGCGACACCTACGAATTCCACTACGTGGCCGAGGGCAATGGCTGGTGGGGTCTGACCGTCACCAACCTGGCCGACAGCACTTCGTTCAAGCTCGGTAGCATCAAGGTCGGCACCGATACGATGCTGCCAAACTCGATCAGCTGGACCGAGTACTTCCGCTGGAACGACGCCGCGTCGTCCTGTCTGAGCGAGCCGTTCTCGCGTGAGCGCTCAGACGTACCGGTCGCCAACAACGGCTCCCTCACTGGCCGGATCACCGGTTCGCACGTATCGCCGGATTGTGCTGCATTCAGCACCGTGACCACGACTGCCGACTACGCCGTGCAGACCAACGGCATCGGCAACTCCGTCATGTCGACGATCGGCGGTAGCGGTGGCCGGTGCCTCGATATCGCAAAGGGCAAGGTGAGCCCGAATGACTGCCACGGCGGCGCCAGTCAGCAGTGGGTCTACGCAAAAGACGACACCCTGCGCGGCAAGGACTACACCTGCGCGATCGTCGGCAATGGCAACTCCGTGGTTGCCGGACCCTGCAGCAGTTCGCGAGGGAAGTGGACGGTCAGTGGCGGGCAACTGATCGAGAGCGTGTCCGGCAAGTGCCTGACCGCCGGCGCAATGAAAGCCACGATCGGCACGTGCAACGGATCGGCGAGTCAGCAGTGGAGCGTGCCCGCGCGCGAGCAGTAATGGTGTGGACCGCCGGCAGCGAGCGCTGCCGGCGGTGCAGCATGCAAGGTCGCCATCGACCGCCAATGGCCGGCCACCAACCTGGACTATCTGGACATGAGCTTCCCCAGCACCATCACCGACGAGCACCGACCAGGACGGCTATACCTACCGGGTGCGCCAGTTATGGGTTCAAGGGCGGCGACGGCGGCTATGTCGGCCTGCAGCAGTGGCGCGCGCCAGTGCCTGGGCCGAGCGGCGCCGTACGTGGGGCCTACCTGCAGACCTCACCTGTCTGGCCAATGGCTATCAGCGCTGGAGCCTGAAGCCTTGACCGATTTCTAGTGGATCTGGCCGGGCCCGTATTCACTCGAACCGCGCGTGGCAAGCTGAAGGCGGAACCGGCCGCGGATGCAAAGGAGCACCACATGAACCGTAGAGATTTCATCCTGGCGGGCGCCGCTCTGGGCGCGACCAGCCTGCTGTCGGCAACACCGGCCTGGGCCGTCAACCGGCGCATCCGCCTGGGCCTGATCGGCACCGGCATGCGCGGCCAGGTGTTGCTGCGCGAGTTGCTGCGTCGCGACGACGTCGAGGTCGTCGCGATGTGCGACATCGAGCCGATCATGCTCAAGCGCGCGCTGGGCATGGCGAGCGAGGCCGGCAAGCCGGCGCCCAAGGCCTATGGTCAGGACGGCGACGTGCACGCCTATCGTCGCCTGCTGGAGCAGCGCGGCCTGGACGCGGTGATCATCGCCACGCCCTGGGAATGGCATGCGCCGATGGCGATCGATGCGATGCAGGCCAAGGTCGCGGTCGGTTGCGAGGTGGTCGCCGGCGTGAGCCTGCAGGACCATTGGGACGTGCTGGCGGCGCAGCAACGCACCGGCACGCCCTATATGCTGCTGGAGAACGTGTGCTACCGGCGCGACGTGATGGCGGCCCTGCAGATGGTGCGGGCCGGCCTGTTCGGCGAGCTGGTGCACCTGCAGGGCGGTTACCAGCACGATCTGCGCGCGGTGAAGTTCAATTCCGGCGATCCGGATCAGCCCTACGGCAGCGGCGTGGAGTTCGGTCCCAAGGGCTGGTCGGAGGCGCGCTGGCGCACCGAGCATTCGGTGCGTCGCAACGGCGAGCTGTATCCGAGCCACGGTATCGGCCCCTGCGCGATGTACACCGGCATCAATCGCGGCAACCGCTTCACCCATATCAACAGCTTCGCCACCAAGGCGCGCGGCCTGCACGAATACACCGTGGCCAAGAGCGGCGGCACCACGCATCCGAGCACCCAGGCCAAGTTCAAGCTGGGCGACGTGGTGACCACGACCCTGGCCTGCGAGAACGGCGAGACCATCCTGCTGCAGCACGACACTTCGCTGCCGCGGCCGTACTCGCTGGGCTTCCGCGTGCAGGGCACCAAGGGCCTGTGGATGGACGTCAACCAGTCCATCCACCTCGAAGGCCGCAGCCCGGCGCACAAGTGGGAACCGTTCCAGGCCTACCAGGATCAGTACGACCATCCTCTGTGGCGCAAGTACGCGCAGGACGCGGCCGGCGCCGGCCACGGCGGCATGGACTATTTCGTCGTCCATGCCTTCGTCGAGGCGCTCAAGGCCGGGACGCCGATGCCGATCGACATCTACGACGCGGTGGCCTGGAGTGCGATCACGCCTTTGTCCGAGCAATCCATCGCCGAAGGTTTCAAGACCCTGGAGTTCCCGGATTTCACCAAGGGCCTGTGGCGGTCGCGCAAGCCGATCTTCGCCTTCGACGCGAAGTACTGAGCGCGATGAAGCCGTCGGCAGCGAACGCTGCCGGCGGTTGCGGAGCGGCCGCGGAACCACTGAGTCCGCGAGGAACCACATGCGGGACCGCGCAAATACGGCGCTCCGGCGCAGCCGGCGTCGATATGAGCAGCCAGGCCGATTCCGCTCCCGACCCTTGCGGCCGCAACGGCCGCAGCCCAGTCCGGGCCTGTGCCAGGCCCGCTGAACCTCAAGACATCTCCCCCGCGCCCAGGTCGCGCAGGCGGCCTCGCCGTGCCGCCGCCCCCCGGTCAGCGGGCGATTGCGGGATAATTCCTCGTGGCCGGGAGCGTCCCGGCCTTGGCGTCGTCGCCCCCAGGCTTCCGTATGGCCGCATGCTTGCGGACTCCGGTCCGCGTGCCGCGCCGCCGTCCCTCATGCATCCCAATCCAGCAGCCAGCCATGAATTCTGACTACCGCAAGCCGCTCCCGGGCACCGAGCTCGACTTCTACGACGCCCGCGCCGCGATCGAGGCGATCGCGCCCGGCGCCTACGACCGCTTGCCCTACACCTCGCGCGTGCATGCGGAAAACCTGGTGCGGCGGGCCGAGCCGGCGATGCTGGCGGCCTATCTGACCCAGCTGATAGAGCGCCGCCGCGACCTGGACTTCCCCTGGTTCCCGGCGCGCGTGGTCTGCCACGACATCCTCGGACAGACCGCGCTGGTCGACCTGGCGGGCCTGCGCGACGCCATCGCCGAGCGCGGCGGCGACCCGGCCCAGGTCAATCCGGTGGTACCGACGCAGCTGATCGTCGATCACTCGCTGGCGGTGGAAGCCCCGGGCTTCGACAAGGGCGCGTTCGCCAAGAACCGCGCCATCGAAGACCGCCGCAACGAAGACCGCTTCCATTTCATCAACTGGACCAAACTGGCGTTCAAGAACGTCGACGTGATCCCGCCGGGCAACGGGATCATGCATCAGATCAATCTGGAGCGGATGTCGCCGGTGGTGCACGCGCGCGACGACGTCGCCTTCCCCGACACCCTGGTCGGCACCGACAGCCACACCCCGCACGTCGATGCGCTGGGCGTGATTGCGATCGGCGTCGGCGGCCTGGAGGCGGAGAGCGTGATGCTCGGCCGCGCCTCGTGGATGCGCCTGCCGGAGATCGTCGGCGTGGAGCTGACCGGCAAGCCGCAGCCCGGCATCACCGCCACCGACATCGTGCTGGCGCTGACCGAGTTCCTGCGCCAGTCCAAAGTGGTCGGCGCCTATCTCGAGTTCCACGGCACGGGCGCGTCCGCGCTGACCCTGGGCGACCGCGCCACCATCTCCAACATGGCGCCGGAGTACGGCGCGACCGCCGCGATGTTCTCCATCGACGACAAGACCATCGACTACCTGCGCCTCACCGGTCGCGAGGACGCGCAGGTCAAGCTGGTCGAGACCTACGCCAGGCAGGCCGGCCTGTGGTCCGATTCGCTGGTCAATGCCGAGTACGAGCGCAGCCTGAGCTTCGATCTGACCTCGGTGGTCCGCAACATGGCCGGCCCGTCCAACCCGCACAAGCGCCTGCCGACCTCGGAACTGGCGGCGCGCGGCATCGCCGGCGCCTGGGAAGACGTGCCGGGCCGGATGCCCGACGGCGCGGTGATCATCGCCGCGATCACCAGCTGCACCAACACCAGCAACCCGCGCAACGTGATCGCCGCCGGTCTGCTGGCGCGTAACGCCAACGCGCGCGGCCTGACCCGCAAGCCCTGGGTGAAGACTTCGCTGGCACCGGGCTCCAAGGCCGTGCAGCTGTACCTGGAGGAAGCCAAGTTGCTGCCGGAGCTGGAGCAGCTCGGTTTCGGCATCGTCGGTTTTGCCTGCACCACCTGCAACGGCATGAGCGGTGCGCTGGATCCGGCGATCCAGAAGGAAGTGATCGAACGCGACCTCTACGCGACCGCCGTGCTGTCGGGCAACCGCAACTTCGACGGCCGCATCCATCCCTACGCCAAGCAGGCTTTCCTGGCCTCGCCGCCGCTGGTGGTCGCCTACGCCATCGCCGGCACGGTGCGCTTCGATATCGAGAAGGACGCGCTGGGCTTCGACGCCGACGGCCAGCCGATCACGCTCAAGGACCTGTGGCCCAGCGATGAGGAGATCGACGCGATCGTCGCCGCCAGCGTGAAGCCCGAGCAGTTCCGTCAGGTGTACGACCCGATGTTCAAGTTCAGCGTCGAGCACGGCGCCAAAATCAGCCCGCTGTACGACTGGCGTCCGCAGAGCACCTACATCCGCCGCCCGCCGTACTGGGAAGGCGCGCTGGCCGGCGAGCGCACGCTGACCGGCATGCGTCCGCTCGCGGTGCTCGGCGACAACATCACCACCGACCACCTGTCGCCGTCGAACGCGATCCTGCTCGACAGCGCGGCCGGCGAATACCTGGCGAAGATGGGCTTGCCGGAAGAAGACTTCAATTCCTACGCGACCCATCGCGGCGATCACCTCACCGCGCAGCGTGCGACCTTCGCCAATCCCAAGCTGCTCAACGAAATGGTCCGCGACGAAGCCGGCAAGATCGTGCAGGGCTCGCTGGCGCGGATCGAACCGGAGGGCCAGGTGGCGCGCATGTGGGAGGCGATCGAGACCTACATGGACCGTCGCCAGCCGTTGATCATCGTCGCCGGCGCCGACTACGGCCAGGGGTCCTCGCGCGACTGGGCGGCCAAGGGCGTGCGCCTGGCGGGCGTGGAGGCGATCGCGGCCGAAGGGTTCGAACGCATCCACCGCACCAACCTGATCGGCATGGGCGTGCTGCCGCTGGAGTTCCTGCCCGGCACCGACCGCAACACGATCGGCCTGGACGGCACCGAGACCTTCGACGTGATCGGCGAACGCACGCCGCGCGCGACGCTGACCCTGGTCGTCCATCGCCGCAACGGCGAGCGCGTCGAAGTGCCGGTGACCTGCCGCCTCGACACCGCCGAGGAAGTTTCGATCTACGAGGCCGGCGGCGTGCTGCAGCGCTTCGCCAACGACTTCCTGGAATCCGTGCAGGCGGCCTGAGCCGCCCGCGCTCCCCCGAACGCGAGTACCCCCATGTCCCACGCTCCGCAGATCCGCATCCCCGCCACCTACCTGCGCGGCGGCACCAGCAAAGGCGTGTTCTTCCGATTGGAAGACCTGCCCGTCGCCGCGCAGGCGCCGGGCAAGGCGCGCGACGCCCTGTTGATGCGGGTGATCGGCTCGCCCGATCCCTACGGCAAGCACACCGACGGCATGGGCGGAGCGACCTCCAGCACCAGCAAGTGCGTGATCGTCTCCAAGGCCTCGGTGCCCGACCACGACGTCGACTACCTCTACGGCCAGGTCGCCATCGAACAGCCCTTCGTCGACTGGAGCGGCAACTGCGGCAACCTCAGCGCCGCGGTCGGTCCGTTCGCGATCGCTGCCGGCCTGATCGACCCCAGCCGTATTCCGCGCGACGGCACCGTGGTCGTGCGCATCTGGCAGGCCAACATCAACAAGACCATCGTCGCGCACGTGCCGGTCAGCAACGGCCAGGTCCAGGAAACCGGCGACTTCGAACTCGACGGCGTCACCTTCCCGGCCGCGGAAATCCAGTTGGAGTTCATCGACCCGGCCGACGAAGGCGAGGGCGGCGGTGCGATGTTTCCGACCGGTAATCTCATCGACGACCTCGAAGTTCCGGGCGTGGGCACGCTGCGCGCGACCATGATCAACGTCGGCGTGCCGACGATCTTTCTCAATGCCGCCGACATCGGCTACACCGGCACCGAACTGCAGAGCGCGATCAACGGCGACGCCAAGGCGCTGGCGATGTTCGAAGCCATCCGCTCCCACGGAGCGGTGCGCATGGGTCTGATTCCGAACGTTGAAGCCGCGGCGCAGCGCCAGCACACGCCCAAGGTCGCGTTCGTCGCGCCGCCGCAGGACTACGTGTCCTCCAGCGGAAAGCACGTCGCAGCCGGCGACATCGACCTGCTCGCGCGCGCGCTGTCGATGGGCAAGCTGCACCACGCGATGATGGGTACGGCCGCGGTCGCGATCGGCACCGCCGCTTCGATTCCCGGCACCCTGGTCAATCTCGCCGCCGGCAACCGGCAGCGTGAGGTCGTGCGCTTCGGCCACCCCTCGGGCACGCTGCGCGTCGGTGCGCAGGCGCAGCAGGTCGACGGCAAATGGATCGTGACCAAGGCGGTGATGAGCCGCAGCGCGCGCGTGCTGATGGAAGGTTGGGTGCGCGTGCCGGGCGATTCCTTCTAAGTAAGAACAAGGCGGGCGCGGCTGTCGCCCGCGCCTGGCCGGCGCTCGCCGCCAGGGCCGTTAACCCCTTGATCGCGGTTTAACCATGCCCGCGTGCGGCCGCGCCGACCGGACCGCGCCGCGGCACGACCGCTCGTCGTCTGTGCCTAGGCTATGTGTGGATTTAAAGTGTCCCGGGGGTGGCCAGTAGCGGTATCCTCGCCGCCGTGCCCGCGCTGAGCTTCGCTCGGCCGGGCAGGGCCGGCGCCCAGGGGCGGACGCCGGCCGTTGCCTGATCATCACGGAAGTCGAAGCGTCATCGACAAGGAGATGCGGTTATGGGCTACGAATTCGAGAAGCAGACCTTCGCCAGCGGCAAGCAGGTCACTCTGGTCAGTTGGGAAGGAGAGTCGCCCACCCAGCACGGGGCGAAATTGCAGAGCAAGCCGTGGAAGACCACCGACACCCGCGCCAGCGTCGGCTTCTACGAATCCACCGTGGAGTACATGCGCAACGACTGGGCCGCCAAGCACATGACGGCGCAGCCGGTGACGACGCCGAAAGGCAGTCTGATGCTGTATCACAACGCGACCACCAACACCTGGCATTCCACCGACGCGCTCGACATCGACCACGTCGTGCAGTGGAAGGACCATTTCAAGGACAAGGGCGTGAAGACCCACGCCGAGGCCCACATGGCCTACAACGACGTCAGCAACCTGCGCATGCTGCCGGCGGTGGTGAATCGTGCGCGCGACAGCGCCGACAACGTGCTGACCACTTACGGCGCGAGCTCGAAAGAGTGGAGGGAGTGGGTCGATGAGCGTTTCAGCTTCGACGCCAAGGCCAGCCATGCGGCCTTCGATCCCGATACCGACCTGGCTCGGCGCACGGTCGCCACCACCAGCAAGGACTGGTCGCCGGACGAGGGCCGCAAGGGCCTGAGCTTCGACGCCAAGGTGGTCGGCAAGTGGTACGAGGCGCAGCTGGAGAAGCAGTACGCGACCACGGTGGAGATGCGCCACCCGACCACCGGCGCGAAGCAGAACGTGCCCCTGTTCTATTGCTCCGCTGCCAAGCAGTTGTGCACCCGCGACGCCCTGGACATCGATCACGAAGTCCCGTTCGAGATCCTGGCCAAGGAGATGATGAAGTACACCGACGGCGGCACGGCCAGCAAGGCCCAGGCCCTGGACGCGTACAACGAGACCAGCAATCTGCGCCTGGTCGGTCGCAGCGCCAACAGTTCGCACGAGTGGGAACTCAACGAGGAGATGACCTACCGCGACGACGACGGCGAGCCTGATCCGGACGACTACGCCGTGGAAGACATGGTCGTGTCCAGCAGCATCCGCGACCAGGTCCGCAGCGCCATGGGTCATGGCCGCGGCACGATCTCCAGCATGCAGGAGCACAGCTTCGCGTCGGCGCCGCAGAGCAGCAGCGGATTGACGCTGAGCACGGCGAGCTCGAGCAGCCCGATCCTGCTCAACGACGGGCGTCATCCGGACAACAAGCTCTATCTGAAGGCGTTGGCCGGCGTACAGACGGAATACGCCGGCAAGCTGTTGCAGCCCCAGCAGGAGGCCGTCGCCTCGTCCCTGACCCTGCTCGCCAAGTCGCACCAGATGACGGACATCAGCCGCGTGGTGCGCAGCGAAGAGGGCATGCTCTACGTGGTACGCGACATGGGGCCGGGCGCGCGACAGGTGGTCAACATCGACGAGAAGAATCTGAACGGCCGGACCATGGAGCAGAACACTCGCGAGATCGCTGCGCTGACGCCGCCGACCCAGACCACGACGCAACAGTCGCAGAGTCAAGTCCGCCCGATGACCCTGTGATACGAGCCGTTGTCGCGGCGGACACCGCGCCCGAGGGGCGCGGCGTTCGCCGGGCCGGCGCCGGTCGCAGCAGCTTCAAGTGGTTGCCGCCGCGGGCCTGAGGGCCGGCGACAGCGTACCGTTCCGATCCACGACGTAGCGACGGCGCGCCCGTCCTGCGCCCGCCGCCAAGGACGCCGCAGCGTCATCGCCCAGGAGCCGTGCCATGCCCTATCAATTCGAAGATGTCGATCTGAAAAGCGGAAAGACCGTCACCTTGGTCAGTTGGGACGACCTGTCGCCCCCCGAGCACGGCGCCAAGCTGCGCAACAAACCCTGGACCGATCGCGACACCCGCTCCTCGGTCGGTTTCTACGACTCCACCGTCGAGTACATGCGCAACGACTGGGCCTGGCAAAACATGAGCCCGCAGGAGGTCAGCGGCGAGCAGGGCAGGGCGGTGCTGTTCCATAACGCGCAAACCGACACCTGGCATAGCACCGATGCGCTGGACATCGATCATAAAACCGAGGTGATGAAGCACTTCAGTAATCTCGGCGTGCAGACCCATGCCGATGCGCACAGGGCCTACAACGACGTCAGCAATCTGCGCATGCTGCCGGCGGTGGTCAATCGCGCGCGCGACAGCGCCGATCTGGTCTACGACACCTACGGCGCCGACTCGCCGCAATGGCAGGAATGGGTCGACAAGCGCTTGACCTTCGATCCAAAGGCCGACCATCCCTCGTTCGACGATGGCAGCGATCTGGCGCGCCGCACCGTCAAGACCACGGGAGTGGAGTGGTCGCCTGAGGACGGTCGCAAGGGCCTGGCTTTCGATGCGAAGGTGGCCGGCAAGTGGTACGAGGCGCAGTTGCAGCAGGCCTACGTGGGTTCGGTTGAGTTGAAGAGTCCGACCTCCGGCAAGGTGACCGAGGTGCCCTTGTTCAAGTGCGACGCTTCCGGCCAGCTGTGCACCCGCGATGCCCTGGACATCGATCACCGGGTGCCGTTCGAGATACTCGCCGAGGAGATGATGAAGTACGCCGACGGCGGCGTGGCCAGCAAGGCCAATGCGCTGGACGCGTACAACGAGACCAGTAACCTGCGTCTGGTCGGCCGCAGCGCCAACAGTTCGCACGAGTGGGAGTTGAATAACCTCGGCCAGTTCCGCGACGACGTCGAGATCAAGCCGTTGCCCGGCGACTACAGCGAGGCGCAGCTGACGCTTCCCGGCAACATGCGCGACCAGATCCGCGCCACCGTCCGGCAGACCTACGGCGGCATCGGCAGCATGCAGGAAGGCGGCTTCGGTGGGCCGCCGCCCTTCGGTGCGCCGCAACAGCAACAGGCGGTCCTGCTCAACGATGCGCGTCACCCCGACCATCCGCTGTACAGCAACGCGCTCAAGTGCGTGCAGGACGAGTACAAGGGCCTGCTACCGCAGCAGCAGGAAGTTCTGGCGTCGTCGGTGGCGCTGTTCGCCAAGCAAAATCACATGCCCGATATTTCGCGGGTGGTGAGCCACGAAGGCAGCCTGTACGCGGTGCGCGATCATGGCTTCAGCGGCGCGCGTGACGTAATCCATCACCCCGAACAGGCCCTGCTCAACCGCACCGTCCAGCAGAACACCCAGGAAATCGCCAACGTGGCCACGCCGACCCAACAGGGCTGGCAGGGGCAACAGCAGAGCCGCAGCTTTACCCAGTAGTACGCGCCGCGTCGGCGGCGATTCGTGCGCCAGGCTCTTACCGGCCTGGCGCATTCGTTTGCGCCGAAACGATTGGCGTTGATGACTAACGCGCAGTCGCCGCATCCAAATCCCTAGGTCGACAAAACGATCGACAGTTCAGGGATGCGATGAAAACCAGAAAATTCAAAACGCATGCGCGCGCATGCGGCGGCGCAGTGTTGTCGGTCGGTTTGTGCGCCAGCGCGCAGGCGGCCGTCGTGGTCGACGGCAAGTTCGACGAGCCGGAGTGGCAGCAGGCGCTTAGTTACGACGACTTCAAGGTCACCGAGCCCTACCGCCTGAGCGCGCCGGCGCCGGGTTCGGCGACCCAGGCGCGCCTGGTGTCCACGCCCGACGGCATCGCGGTGGCGTTCGTGCTGGAACAGTCGGCCGCGTTCACGCGGGTCAAGCCGCGCCTGGAGCGCGACCAGGACCGCGCCGCCGACCGGGTCAACGTCAGCATCGATTTCGACGGCGACGGCCGAGCGGCCTACAGCTTCAGCGTGGACCTGTCCGGCTCGGTCCAGGACGGCGTGGTCGCCAACGAGAACGTGCTGAACCTGGACTGGGACACCGACTGGTCCTGGGCCGTGAGCGAGAACGAAACCGGCTGGCAGGCCGAGCTGCTGATCCCGTGGTCGGTCGCGACCATGCGCGGCACCGACACGGCCACGCGCAAGGTCAACGTCTATTTCAGTCGTACCCTGGGCAGCAACGGCGAGCGCCAGGCCTATCCGGCGGTGGCGACGTCGCGCGGCCGCTTCGTATCGGGGTTCGAATCCGTCGAGATCGCCCAGTACCGCAAGCCGCTGCTGCATTTCTGGCCCTACGTGACCGCCAACCACGACCTGATCGACGGCCGCACCCGCTACAACGCCGGCGTCGACGTGTTCTGGAAACCCTCGCCGACCTTCCAGCTCAGCGCCACGGTCAATCCGGATTTCGGCCAGGTCGAATCCGACGATCTGGTGATCAACTTCGACGCGGTCGAGACCTTCTACAGCGACCGGCGCCCGTTCTTCACCGAAAACCAGAGCATCTTCGATCTGACCACGCCCGATTCGGGGCGTCTGATCCACACGCGTCGGATCGGCGGCGACGCCGACGACGGCTCCGGCGCCAGCGACATCGACGCCGCGCTCAAGCTCAACGGCTCGGTGGGCGCGCTCGGCTACGGCCTGCTCGCGGCCAGCGAGGACGGCGAAGCCGGTCGCGATTTCTACGCGGCGCGGCTGCAGTACCCGCTGCGTCCGGGGCTCAACCTGGGCTGGCTGGGCAGCCTGGTGCAGCGGCCCTACCGCGATCGCGAGGCGCAGGTGCAGGCGCTGGATCTGAGCTGGAAGCCTAACGAGCGGCTGATCGTCAACGCCCAGGCCCTGGCCAGCTTCATCGACCAGGCCGGGCGCAGCAGCGACGGCAACGGCGCCTGGCTGCGGATCAACTGGACGCCGTCGAACCGCTGGCGTTACGAGTTGGAACTCACCCATTTCGGCGAGCGGCTCGACTTCAACGACCTGGGTTTCCAGCGCCGCGCCAGCCTCAACGAGATGGAGGCGACCGGCGTGTACCTGCATCGGATCGAGGACGCGGATTCGAAGCTGGGCAGCACGCGCTGGTCGGCCGAGCTGCAGGCTCGCAGCAACGACCGCGGCGACCGCCTGCCGACCTACCTGCTGCTGGGCGGCAACCTCAATTTCCGCAGCGGCGATCTGATCTACCTGGAGGCCAGCCTGATCAGCGACGGCTGGGACGATCTGATCTCGCGCGGCAACGGTCTGTGGCATCGCTCCGGTCGCTACGACGCCGAAGTCGGCTACGCCAGCCGCCGCTACGGCCACTGGTCGCTGGGCGCCTCGCTCGAGCTGGCACCACGCGGACTGAGCGCGCGACCGACCCAGGAACTGGTGCTCAGCGCCAACTGGTACCCCAGCGATGCCTTCAACGCTTCGTTCGAGTTCGGCCCGGACCGCGGCGAGGATTGGCTGATCTGGGAGGGCGGGCGCGACTTCGGCCGCTACGAGCGCCGTGGCGACTTCGCCAGCCTCGGTCTGAGCTGGTTTCCGGGCCAGCGCCACGAGCTGCGCCTGAAATCCGAATGGGTGGCGGTGCGCGGCAGCCAGGGCCAGCGCTACCAACTGCAGCCCTCGGGCCAGCTGACCGCCACCGGCCAGGCGCGCCCGGACTTCGACGTCAACAATTTCGGCCTGCAACTGCGCTACCGCTACCTGCTGGGGCCGCAGTCGGACGTGTTCCTGGCCTATTCGCGCGGCGGCTACCGGCGCCAGGAGCGCGACGGCTACGGCAGCGGCGAGCTGTTCGACGATGCCCTGGGCCTGCGCGACGCCGACCAGCTGCTGGCCAAGATCCGCTACCGGTTCTAGGCCCGCGGTCTCGGTCGGAATCAGACCGCAAAATCCGTGCTAACCGAATCCGGGGTGCGTGCATCCTATGGGGATGGACGGCGGCGACCCACCCTTGGACAGCGCGGCGCAAACGGCGGTGGCACGCGCGCGGGCGGGCGACGAGCGCGCGTTCCGCGACCTGGTCCAGGCCCATGCGCGGCCCCTGTTCCAACTGTGTTTCCGCATCACCCGCGACGCCGCCCTGGCCGAGGACGCGGTCCAGGAGGCGTTCTACAAGGCCTGGCGCGGGCTGGACAGCTACGACGGCCGCGCCGCGTTCTCGACCTGGTTGCACCGGATCGCGGTCAACGCCGCGCTGGAGCAACTGCGCCGCAACGCCCGCCATCGCCAGGACGCGACCGGGTCGGTTTCGGACGAGGACGACGGCGCGGACTTCCTGGCCTCATTGCCGGACGACGCGCCCGATCCGGAGGCGCGCGCCTCCGGCGTGCAGATCGGCCAGCGCATCGACCGCCAGATGCAGCGCCTGAGTCCGTCCGAGCGCGCGGCTTTCGTCCTGCGTCATTGGGAAGGCGAACCGCTGGAGCGGATCGCCGAGACCCTGGGTTTGAACACCGGCCAGTGCAAGCAGGCCATCTTCCGCGCCGTGCGCAAGTTGCGCGACGCGCTGGAACCGTTGAGGTAAGCCATGTCCATCCGCGACGACGACCTGATCCTGTACCACTACCGCGACGGCCTGACGCCCGAGCGCCTGCGCGAGATCGAATCCGCGCTGGCTGCGTCTCCGGAGCTGGCCGCGCGCTACCAGGCGCTGCGCCAGGTGCTGGCCGCGGCCGACGCCGACGCGCTGCCGCCTTACGACCCTGATCTGGAAGCGCGGCTGTGGCAGCGTCTGCAACCGCGACTGCACGAAACCGCCGCGCCGGCGACCGCCTCGCTGCCGTTGACGGCCACGCGCGCGCATGCGCGTCCGCGCCGCCGCCTGCGCGCCTGGGGCGTGGGTCTGGCTTCGGCCGCGGTGCTGGCCTTGGCGGTGTACCTGCCGTTCGCGCGCCGCGACGTGGCGCCGCCGGCGGCCGCGCCGGTCGCGGTGCAGGATCGCGCGCACCAAGGGACCCAGGACGGTGTGCAGGACCTGGCCGCCGACCGCGTGCTCGACGCCTATGTCGCCACCCACCTGCGCAGCACCGAAGGCCTGTTGCTGAGCGTGGTCAACAACGATGGCGGTGCGTTGGCCGCGATCGACGAGGACTACGTACGCGATCTGGTCGACGACAACCGCCTGTACGCGGCGGCCGCGAGCGAACGCGGCGACCGTGCGCTCGCCGGCTTCCTGCGTTCGCTGGAACCGACCCTGATCGAACTGGCTAACCGCACGCCCGCCGAGGGCATCGAAAATGAAAACGCACTGCGCGACTACGTCGACGGCAGCGATCTGGTGTTCCAGGTGCGCGCGGTCGAAGCGCGTTTGCAACAGCGCAGCGGCGAGCCCGCGCAGCAGGAAGGAGTGACGACATGATGCGATTCAAGACCCTGCGGCCGCGGCTGACGGCGCTCGCGCTGGCGACGCTGCTGTTCGCCGGCCCCTTGGCGGCGGCGCCGGCCGATCCCGGAGGCGAGTTGAACGCCTTGTACTGGCAGGGCCACAGCGCGCTCGGCGCGGGCGACTGGAAGCTCGCCCAGCAGCGATTCAGCGACCTCGAACGCCGGCTGCGCCAAAGCGAACCCACTGCGGTCGATGCCGCGATCTATTGGCAGGCCTACGCGCTCAAGCGCGCCGGGCGCGGCGACGAGGCGACGGTGCTGGTCAGGCGTTTGCGCGCCGAATACCCGCGCAGCCGCTGGAACCGCGACGCGGCGTTGTTGCTGCGCAGCGGCGAGGGCGGCACCGCGAGCGCCCGCGACGACTCGCTGGAATCCCTGCTGCGGCAGCCGCCGGCGCAGGCGATCCCGAAACTGGTGGCGATGCTCAATGGCGGCGGCGCGCCGCGGCTCAAGCAGCGCGCGCTGTTCCTGCTCAGCCAGATGGACGACGCCGGCGCCATGGCGCAGGTCGCGGTGGTCGCGCGCGGCAACGATCCGCTGCTGGCCGAGCGTGCGGTGCGCATGCTCGCGGTGGCCAACGCCGGCGACGAGCTGGGTAACGTCTATGCCGCGGTGTCCGACCGCAAACGCAAGCTGCTGGTGCTCAAGGCCATGGGCGTGGCCGGCAGCTACGACACTCTGGCCGAGGTCGCGCGCCACGGCCCCGACCCGGCCCTGCGCCAGGGCGCGTTGCAGGCGCTGGGCGTGGCCGGGCAGAGCGAGGTGCTGGCGGAAGTCGCGCGCAGTTCGGTCGATGCGCCGACCCGGATCGAGGCGATCAAGGCCCTGGGCACGGCCAACGCCACCCGCGATCTGCTGGCCTTGTACCCGAACGTGCGTACCGCGCCCGCGCTGCGCGACGAAGTGCTTAAGAGCCTGTTGATCGCCTCCAACGAAGGCGTGGTGATCAACCTCTACCACAAGGCCACCAGCCCCGATGAGCAACGCGCGGTGCAGCGCGTGCTGCTCGATGCCGGTTACGACCCCAACGGCCCGCGCCGCTGAGCGCGCGCCGCACCATGGAGATCGCGATGAAGCTTCACTACCCGATCCGCGCCGGCCTGTGCGTGGCGCTGGCCGCCGCCCTGCTGCTGCCGCTGCTGGCGCCGGCGAGCGCCGCATCCGACGACGGTACCGCACTGATCGCCGCGGTCAAGGCGCACCGCATCGACAGCCTGCGCAACCTGATCGGCCGCGGCGCCGACATCGACGCGGTCGTGCCCGGCGACGGCACCGCGCTGATCCAGGCCGCACGCGAGCGCGATGCGGCGCTGGTCGATGAGTTGCTGCGACTGGGAGCGAACGTCGACCTCGCCGTGCCCGGCGACGGCAATCCGCTGATCGCGGCCGCGGCGCAACAAGACAATCTGGCGGTGCTGCGTCGTCTGGTCGAGGCCGGCGCCGATGTCGACGCGATCGTCGAAGACGACGAAACCCCGCTGATCAATGCCGCGCGCAGCGGCGACCTGGGCGCGGTGGCCTACCTGGTCGAGCGCGGCGCCGACGTCAACCTGGGCGTGTCGGTACGCCTGCACGCGGGCGGTGGGCCGGTGTGGCGTTCGCCCTTGAACCAGGCGCGTACGGACGCGTTGCGGCAGTACCTGGTCGAGCGCGGCGCGCGCCGCTGATCAAGCGACGCCTTCGCCGGCTTCCTGGGTTTCGCGCAGGCAGTCGGCGAGGAATTCGACCGTCGCGCGCACGCCCGGCAGCAGACCGCGGCGGTGCGGCATCACCAGGGTGGTGGTCACGCGGCCGGCGTTCCAGTCGGGCAATACCCGCTGCAGTTCGCCGGCGCGCAGGGCTCGGGCGCAGAACGCCTCCGGCAGGCAGGCGATGCCGAGGCCGGCGCAGGCCGCATGCAGCAAGGCGACCGATTCGTTCGCGCTCATGCGCGCGCGCGGCGTCGCCTGCGCGCGTTCGCCGTCGCGGTGTTGCAGCTTCCAGGTCGTGGCTGCGGCGCTGGTGAGCAGGCCGTCGTGCATGGACAACTGCAACGGCGTGTCCGGCATGCCCTGTGCGGCGAGGTAGGCGGGCGCGGCGACCAGGACGACGGTTTCCACCGCCAGGGTCCGCTGCACCAGGTCGGAATCCGGCAGCGGCGCGAAGTGGCTGCGCAGGGCGATGTCGTAACCCTCCTGGACGAGGTCGACGAAGCGGTCGGTCACGTCCAACTGCAGTTGCAGTTTCGGATGACGTTGCGCGAGTCGCGGCAGGTGCTCGGCCAGGTACAGCTGCGCGGTCGGCACCGAGGCGGTGATGCGTACGCTGCCGCTGGGTTCGGCGACGCGTTGGCGCACGCTGGCTTCGGCGGCCTCGGTCTCGATCAGGGCGGCACGTGCGTGTTGGTAGAAGTCGCGGCCGACCTCGGTCAGGGTGAAGCTGCGCGAGGTGCGGTGGATCAGCCGCGCCTGCAGGCCGGCTTCGAGCTCGGCCACGCGCTTGCTGACGGTGGATTTGGGCACTCCCAAGCGACGCCCGGCGGCCGCGAAGCCGCCTTCCTCGACCGCGGCGGCGAACAGGACCAGGTCATTGAGGTTCAGCATGCAAAGTCCACATATGTAGACGATGGGTCCACGGATTGCAGTCTACACAGCATAAGTCCACGTCAATAGGCTTTCTCCAGGGCCGAACCGGTCCCCATCCCACCTGGAGAACCTCATGAATCCGCTACCCGTCCTCTATTACGGCGTGCCCTCGGGCTGCTCGTTCGGCTCCATCGTCGCCCTGGAATGGCTGGGCCAGCCCTATGCCTTGAGCCGGATCGAAATGCCGGAGATGGTGACCAGCGACGCGTTCCGCCGCATCAACCCGGTCGCCGAGACCCCGGCGCTGATGGACGCGCAGGGCCATACGCTCAGCGAGAGCATGGCGATCCTCAATCACATCGCCGCGCGCGGCATCGATCGCGGCCTGGGTTACCTGCAAGGTAGTCGCGATTTCGACCGCCTCAACCGCATGCTGGCCTTCCTCAACACGACCTTCTTCAATGCCTTCGCATCGCTGTGGTACGTGCTCGAACACGAGGTGCCCGCCGCGGAAAAGGAAGCGCTGACGAAGTACGGCCGGGCCAAGGTCGAGAAAGCCCATGCCGAGCTCGATGCGATGATCGGCGACGGCCCCTGGCTGCTGGGCGAGCAGCGCACGGTGGCCGACGCCTATCTTATCGGCATCGCGCGCTGGACCCAGTACCACGACGTCGTCGACCGTCGCGACTACCCCAAGCTGCAGCGTCTGTACGACGCGCTGGAGGCCGACCCGGCGGTGGTGTTCGCGCATGCGATCGAGCAGCAGGCGGCGGCGATCAGCGCCGGCGGCTTCCGCGGCGAGATCGCCCTGGCCGACACGCTGCCGCGCTTGGCCCGCGCGGCCTGATGCGCGGGGCGTCGTCGACTGCGGCCGGCGACGCTTCGCGATGTCATGCGTTTTTCGATGCGCAGCAGATGACATTCGTCAATTCCGCGTCTGCAGGCGCGGTGCCAAGGTACGCATCAAGTCGCGCCTTGGCCGGCGTGCGCAACGGAGGACCGCATGAACTCGAACAGACGCGCATTGGTGTTGGGCGCCAGCGGCGGCATCGGCGGCGAAGTCGCGGTGCGGCTGGTCCAGCGCGGCTGGGAAGTGCATGCGCTGCAGCACCGCACGCGCATGGCCGGGCGTCGCGGCAATGGCATCTACTGGTGGCGCGGCGACGCCATGAACCGCGACGACGTGATGCAGGCGGCCAAGGGCGCGGCGCTGATCGTGCACGCGGTCAATCCGTCGATCTACCAGGACGGCGACGCGCAGTCGTTGCCGATGCTGCAGCACAGCCTGGACGCCGCGGTCGCCGGCGGAGCGCGTCTGTTGCTGCCGGGTGCGGCCTGCAACTACGGTCCCTCGGCGACGGTCGCCGAGGATGCGGCGCAGCGGCCGCTCACCCGCCGCGGCATGCTCCGGGTCGAGATGGAGCGACGCCTGCGCGATGCGGTCGCGCGCGGCGCGCGCGCGCTGATCGTGCGCAGCGGCGATCACTTCGGGCCTTACGCGGGCAACAACTGGTTCTCGCAGGCCATGGTCGAGCCCGGACGTGCGCCGGCGAGCCTGCGCTACCCCGGCCGCGCCGGCATCGGCCACCAGTGGTGCTATCTGCCCGACCTGGCCGAGACCATGCTGCGCCTGCTCGACGACGACGAACGCCTCGGAGCGTTCGAGAGTTTCCACGTCGGTGGGCACTGGGACGCCGACGGCACTGCCATGACCGCCGCGATCGCGCGCGCGGCCGGGCGTCCGGACCTGCGCGTCAAACGATTCCCATGGTCGTTGCTGCGCATGAGTTCGCCGCTGCTGCCGATGTTCCGTGAGATCGCCGAACTGCGCCGGCTGTGGCAGGAGCCGGTACGTCTGGACAATCGCCGTCTGCTCGATTTCCTCGGCGAGGAGCCGCGCACCGATCTGGATACCGCGGTGCGCGAGACCCTGATCGGAATGGGATGCCTGGAGCCGGCCGTGCAGACGCGCGCTCGCGTCGCCGTGCCCGTGCCGATGGCGACGCCGGTTCGTCCGCCGTCGGAACTGCCGCTGGAGTTGCCGATCGCGGCGTGATCATGCGGCGTGATCGGCATGGGATCGCATCGTTCCATCCGGCGCAGACCGGATGCCACGCCGGTCGGTTAAAGTGGCCACGCGCGGCGCCAGCCGCCGTGTTGCGCGTTCCGCTCGGGCGCGCGATCTTGATGGAGTTGCCATGCAGTCGACCGCGAAAGCGCAGGACGCCGCGTCCGCCGAAGCCATCGTCTCCGTTGCCGGCCTGACCAAGACCTATGCCGGCGGCTTTCAGGCACTAAAGGGCGTGGATCTGGAAATACGCCAGGGCGAAATCTTCGCCCTGCTGGGGCCCAACGGCGCAGGCAAGACCACCCTGATCAGCATCGTCTGCGGCATCGTCAACGCCAGTGGCGGCACAGTGCGGGTCGACGGCCACGACATCGTCCGCGACTTCCGCGCCGCGCGCGCCACCATCGGCCTGGTACCGCAGGAGTTGTCCACCGACGCCTTCGAAAGCGTCTGGGACACGGTCAAGTTCAGCCGCGGCCTGTTCGGCAAGCCGCCGAATCCCAAGCATCTGGAGAAGGTGCTGCGCGATCTGTCGCTGTGGGACAAGAGGGACGCCAAGATCATGGCCTTGTCCGGCGGCATGAAACGCCGGGTACTGATCGCCAAGGCGCTGTCGCACGAGCCCAAGGTCCTGTTCCTGGACGAACCCACCGCCGGCGTCGACGTCGAACTGCGCCGCGACATGTGGGACATGGTCTCGGCCCTGCGCGCCAATGGCGTGACCGTGATCCTGACCACGCACTACATCGAAGAGGCCGAGGAGATGGCCGACCGCATCGGCGTGATCAACGGCGGCGAGATCGTGCTGGTCGAGGACAAGGCGGTGCTGATGCGCAAGCTCGGCAAGAAGCAGCTCACCCTGCATCTGCAGGCGCCGCTGCGGCAGTTGCCCGATGCGCTGGCCGGGCTGGCGCTGGAGCTGTCGGCCGACGGCAACGAGCTGATCTACACCTTCGACGCCCAGGCCGAGGAGACCGGCATCGCCGCGCTGTTGAGATGCCTGGGCGAGCACGGCATCGACTTCAAGGACCTGCAGACCACCCAGAGCTCGCTGGAAGAGATCTTCGTCAGCCTGGTGCGGTCGAACGGCCGGGGAGCGGCGCCATGAACGTGCATGCGATCCGCGCCATCTATTACTTCGAGATGCACCGTACCTGGCGCACGCTGATGCAGAGCATCGCCTCGCCGGTACTGTCCACCTCGCTGTACTTCATCGTGTTCGGCTCCGCCATCGGCTCGCGCATGGTCGCGATCGACGGCATCAGCTACGGCGCCTACATCGTGCCGGGCCTGATCATGCTGGCGCTGCTGACCGAGAGCATCTCCAACGCGTCCTTCGGCATCTACATGCCCAAGTTCACCGGCACGATCTTCGAGATCCTGTCGGCGCCGATTTCCTTCGTCGAGGTGGTGCTGGGCTATGTCGGCGCGGCTGCGACCAAGTCGGTGGTTCTGGGCCTGATCATGCTGGCGACGGCGCGGCTGTTCGTGCCGTTCGAGATCGCGCATCCGTTCTGGATGCTCGGTTTCCTGGTGCTGACCGCGGTCAGCTTCAGCCTGTTCGGCTTCATCATCGGGGTCTGGGCCGACGGATTCGAGAAACTGCAGGTGGTGCCGATGATGGTGGTCACGCCGCTGGCCTTCCTGGGCGGCAGCTTCTATTCGATCAACATGCTGCCGCCGCTGTGGCAGAAGATCTCGCTGTTCAACCCGGTGGTCTACCTGGTCAGCGGCTTCCGCTGGAGCTTCTACGGCGTGTCCGACGTCAGCATCGCGGTCAGCGTCTCCATGACGGCGGCTTTCCTGGTGCTGTGCCTGGGTGCGATCTGGTTCATCTTCCGCACCGGCTACAAGCTCAAGACCTGAAAGAGTTCAAAGCCGCTCGCCACGACCTTGGGCTTTGGCGTTGGCGATCACCGCATGCACTAGTTCGCGATCGCGGTGGCGCGAGATCGCGACCGCGCCCAACGCGATCGCGCGCTCGCGCAGGGCCACGTTGACATCGTAGTGGGCGCCGCTTGCCTTGTTCTGGAACGCGCGCCGCGGGATGCCCAGCCGCTGTGCGAACGCGTGCAGCTCGTCCAGGGTGTCGGCCATCAGGTGGGCCCAGCGTTCGCCGCGCCAGGGCCAGACGGCGTCGTCGACGTAGACGGTCATGGGGAATCCGATGGGGTGGGGGCGACTGCTTCCGACTATGCGCGCGAGCGCCCTCGTTCGGCCAGTTCGACGCGGTTCAGGCCGGCGGCCTTGGCCGATCATGGCGGCAAGACATGGTTCACCGAACGCGCCGCAGCATCGCTCTAGAATGATCGCAGTCTGATTACGGTCGTCGCCATGCAGATTTCCGCTCTTCATCACGTCGCACTGATCTGCTCCGACTACCCGCGCTCGAAACATTTCTACACCCAGGTGCTGGGCCTGCGCGTGATCGCCGAGGCTTACCGCGAGGCGCGCGACTCCTACAAGCTCGACCTGGCCCTGCCCGACGGCAGCCAGCTCGAACTGTTCTCGTTTCCCGATCCACCGCCGCGGCCCTCGTACCCCGAGGCCTGCGGGCTGCGCCACCTGGCCTTCGAAGTCGCCGATGTTGACGCCGCGGCGGTCGCGCTGCGCGGCCATGGCGTGGAGGTCGAACCGATGCGCGTGGACGAATACACCGGGCGCCGCTACACCTTCTTCGCCGATCCGGACGGGCTGCCGCTGGAGCTGTACGAACGCGCGCCGGACTGAAGCCGTGGCGTGCTCAGTCGCGCGCGATCGCATGGCCTTCCGCCGCCCAGGCCGCGAAACCGCCGGCGAGCGGGCGCACGCGCTTGTAGCCGCGGCGCTTGAGTTCCTGCGCCAGCACCGCGGCCGAGGCTTCGTCGGGACAGTCGCAGTAGACGATCACTTCCTCGGCCGGCACCAGCGGCGCGTCGGACAGGGTCGCGACCAGGATCGCACCGGGAATCCAGCCCGACTCGGCGCGCGCTTCGGCGCGACGGATGTCGAGGATGGTCGGGCCGCTGCCGTCCTCGATCATGCGGTAGAGCTCGCCGACGCTGATCCGCGCCATCCGCAACTGGCGCAGGAACCACTGCCGGCGCAGCCATTTGTAGGCGACGAAGACCGCGATCAGCGCCAGCAGCGCCGGCAGCGCGTAGTGTCCCAGCGATTCCAGTCGCTCCAGCACTTCGTTGACCGCCTTGTGGAACACCGCGCCCACCGCCACTGCGACCGAGGCCCACAGCAGCGCGCCGAGCGCGTCGAACAGCAGGAAGCGGCGTGTGCTGGTGCCGGTGTCGCCGGCCAGGGTGGTCGCGACCGCGGCGAAGCCGGGCACGAACTTGGCCACGATCAGCGACGGCGCACCCCAGCGCGCGTATACGCCGCGGGTCATCAGGACGCAGGAGTCCGGCGACAGCGACAGACGGCACATCAGCCGCAGCAAGGCGTTGCCGAAACGGCGGCCGCCGATGAACCACAGCCAGTCGGCGACCACAGCCGCCAGCGAGGCGACCAGCACGATCGCGAGCAGGCTCTCGCCGCGGTCGACCGCGACCGCGGCGGTGACGATGATCGGTGGATACGCCGGCACCGGCACGCCGCCCTGATCGAGCAGCACGGCGACGAAGACCACGAGCAGGCCGTAGCTTTCGATCAGGTGCAGCAACAGCTCCATCGTCGGATCCCGGGCAGTGCGCCGCGCGGTCGCGGGCCAGACCGGCAGTCTCGGCGCTGCCCCGGCGCTGCGCAATCGGCGCCGGAAAGAAGCACTGTTGCGCAGCTGGCGCCTTGGCGCCGGCTGCACGGACGACGGTATCGCCGCCATTCGTTGTGAGCCACCGCACACGCGGGCCACGCCCCGGCCGGTCCGCACCGGCCCCGTCTACGCCTGACCCTCACATGCGCGGTCGCAATATCGTCCATGAGGTCGGGGTCGGCGTGCACGGGCGCGCGATCGCGGCCTCGCGGCGCGGCCGGAGGAACGACGTGCAATTGCAAGGCAGTCAGCTGACGCTGTTGATCACTCTGTACGCCAAGGCCTTGGACAACCGAGCGGCGAAGCCTTTGCTGCACGACGAATTGGCCGACGAGATCGTGCGCCGGATCGACTACGACTTCAGTCGTTTCCACCTCAACGCCGGTCAGATCAGCGGCCTGGCGCTGCGCGCGAAGGTGCTGGACGACTGGGCGCGCGAATGGCTGGCTCAGCATCCCGACACCATCGTGCTGCACCTGGGCTGCGGCCTGGACACGCGCGTGTTCCGGATCAATCCGCGTTCGGACCTGGACTGGATCGACATCGACTACCCCGACGTGATCCAACTGCGCCGTGAGCTTCTGCCCGAGCGCTATGGCAGCTACCGCATGCTGGCGATGGACGTGTCCGATCCGGATTGGCTGGCGCCGATCGCGGGCGGACGCCCGGCGCTGGTCATCAGCGAGGGCCTGTTCCCCTACCTGAGCGAAGCCGCCGCGCGCGCGCTGGTGCAGCGCGTGATCGATCGTTTTCCGCGCGGGCAGTGGTTGTGCGACATCTACAGCCGGCTCGCGTTACGGCTGCTGCAGCGCTCCTGGGTCGCGCGCAGCACTGGCGCGCGCTTCGGCGACTGGGGCTTCGACGATCCGCGCGAGATGGAGGAGTGGCATCCGCGGCTGGCCTTCGTCGACGAGCCGCGTTTGTACGAGCGCGCCGAACTGGCGGAGCTCCCTGCGGGCCAGCGTTGGCTGTACCGCGTCTACGACCGCTGGGCCTGGCTGCGCCGGCTGGGGCGGCTGGCGCGCTATCGCTTTTGACGGAATCGGTTCAGACAGCGTCGGTTCTGACGGATGCGGTTCACGCCGCCGCTTGCGCGTCGTGCGTCACCGGCGGTGCCTTGCGGAACGGAATCGCGAGCCGGTTCCAGGCATTGATCGCGATCACCGCGTAGTTGAGCGCACCCAGGTCCCGTTCGCCGAACGCGGCCAGGGCGCGTTCGTAGACCGCGTCCGGCACCGGCGCGTCGGCGACGCGGGTGACCGCTTCGGTCCAGGCCAGGGCGGCGCGCTCGCGTTCGCTGAAGGGGCCTTCCTCCGGCACCCGCAGCAATTGCAGGCGCTCGGGATTTTCGCCGTGGGCGAGGGCTTCGCGGGTGTGCAGCCACAGGCAGTAGCCGCAGCCGTTGATCTGCGAGGCGCGCAGGTTGATCAGGTCGATCAGCGAGGCTTCCAGGCCGCTGTCGTGGACCGCGGCGTGCAGGGCGCCGAGGGCCTTGAGGCCGGTGGGCAGCAGGGTGTTGGTATCGAGGCGTTGCGACATGAGCGTGCTCCGGGGGAGAGGGGAGGCGGCGCCGTGCGGGGCGTCTGGCGGGCAGAGTAGGATGTTCATCGGTGAAATACATTCCGACAGAGCTGCAAGCGGTGATTGCATGAATGAACAACACATGTCCTGGGACGACTACCGTTTCATCCTTGCCATCGGCCGCGCCGGGTCGCTCAACGGCGCGGCCAAGCGCCTGGGCGTGAGCCATCCCACCGTGTTCCGGCGCGTCAACGAGATCGAGCGCAAGCTCGGCGCGCGTTTGTTCGAACGCGCGCGCGACGGCTACGCGCCGACCGCGACCGGCGAGGAGGTGGTGCGGGTCGCGGCCGAGGTCGAAGAACGCATCGAAGCGACCGAGCGCCGGCTTTCGGGCCTGGACGCGCGACCGGCCGGCAGCCTGCGGGTGACCACGGTCGAGCCGCTGCTGTACGACGTGCTGCCGCCGCTGCTGGCGAAGTTCCGCCAGGCGTATCCGCGCATCGTGCTGGAGCTGACCGCCGACAACGCCACCCGCGACCTCAGCCGGCGTGAGGCCGATGTCGCCCTGCGCCCCGGCGGGCAACCGTCGGAGACGCTGGTCGGGCGCAAGGTCGGGGCGATCGCCGCGGCGGTGTATCGGCCGCGCCAAATGAAGCTGGTTGCGGGCGCTGGCCTGGGCGACTACGACTGGGTGGTGCCGGACGACAGCCTGTCGCATATCTCGATGGCGCAGTGGGTGCTCAAGCGCGGCTATCACGAGCGTGCCGCGCTGCGCAGCAACAGCCTGCTCGCATTGCGCGATTCGGTCGCGGTCGGGATCGGCCTGGCGGTGCTGCCTTGTTACCTCTGCGACGGCGATCCGCGCCTGGTGCGGGTCGGCGATCCGATCCCCGAGCTGCGCACCGATCTGTGGCTGCTGACCCATCCGGACCTGCGCCGCACCGAACGCGTGCGGGTGTTCCTGGATGCCATGCGCGAGGGCCTGGCGGCGTTGCAGCCGCGCCTGGACGGGCTGGCGCCGGGCTAGCCGTGTAGGAAAAGTCCTACACGCGATCGGGTAGTTTGATGACGTTATTTCCATCACGGAAAGTGCACATTGATCGCGTCCCCGACAGCACGGCCTCAGGCAACGGCAGGACGCCGCCGCCACGGAGATGGACGCCGAGACAGGAGTCGAAGCTGGGCCGGGGACGCCTCATCACAGAGCAAGGAAGCGCCATGTTTCGCGTCGAACTGAAGCTGCGGGAAGGCAACGACGGCAAGGCTCTGACCACTTCCATCGCGGAACTGGCGCAGGTCTACCTCAGCCCCGAGGCCGCACTGGAAGCGGTGCTGCCGCTGGCGCAGCGCTACGCGGAACAAACGCGCAACGGACTGTGGCTGCGTATCTACGATGCGCGTTCGCAGGCAGTGTTCGGCACGCTGGTCCCCTAGGCCCGCGTGAAGCCTATGCCGCCCGGAACGGAGGACGACCGCTCCGGGCGGCATGGGCGCCTCTCAAGCGCCCGCGCTGCGATCCAACAGGCCCAGGGCCATGGCACGGGCGACGTCGGCTTCCACGTCGATGTCCAGATGCAGGGCGGGGTCGTCGAGCCAGCCCAATTCCTGCGCCGGCCGGCGCGCCAGCAAGCGGCCGAAGCCGCGGTCGCCGTGCAGGCTGCGCGCCTGCGCCATCAATTCGCTTGAGATCGCCGCCGGTATCCCCGGCGCGTCGCCGTGCCGGGTAACCGCGCAGCCCGAGGCCGCGGTCGCCGCGGCGGCGATCAGCTGCTGCAGATGCGCGGCGTCCAGGGCCGGTTGATCGCAACCCAGAATCAGCACCGTCCCGGCATGCGCGGCCAGCGCCGAGGCGGCCAATTGCAGACTGCCCGCCAGGCCCTGTTCCCAATCGCGATTGAACAAACGCTCGCCCGGCAGATCCGCGATCGCCGCCTGCAGCGCATCGCCGTCGGCGCCGAGCACGACCAACAGGCGTCGCGGCCCGGTCTGCGCGGCCAGGCGCACGGCGCGGTGGATCAGGGTTTCGCCGTCGCGGCTCAGGTTCTGCTTGGCGCGGCCGAGCCGGCGGCTGCCACCGGCGGCCAGCACCACCGCCGCGTGCGCCGCGCTCATGCCGGGGTGTGGCGCAGCGCCTGCAACTGCGCGGCGATGCTGAGCGCGATCGCCTCCGGCCCGTCGCCGCCGAGTTTGAGTCCGATCGGCGCATGCAGACGCGGCGTCAGCGCCGCGCGCGCGGTTTCGGGCAGCACCTTGAACAGATCGTCGCGGCGCTGGCCCGGGCCGAGCAGGCCGACGAAGCCGATGTCGCTGGCAGCCAGCGCTTCCAGAGCTTCGCGGTCGAGTTCGAAATGGTGGTGCATGACCAGCGCAGCGTCGTGCGGGCGCGTGGTCGACAGCGCCTGCGCCGGCGCGCGCGCGATCACGCTGTCGGCGAGCGCGGCCTGCGCCGACCAGCGCGGGCGGCGCTCTACGACGCTGGTGACCCAGCCCAGAGTGCGCAGCAGCGGCAACAGCGCCGGCGATTCCGGTCCCGCGCCGAACACCAGCACCGACGGCGGCCGCGCGATCTCCAGCCGCCACGCGGTCGCGCCGCGACCCAGCCACGGCGGCGTCGCCACCGGCAGGGTCCAGGGCCGGCGCAGGTCGCCGACGTTCGCGCGCATCGCGCCGTTGATGTCGATCTCCAGGCGCAGGTCGCCGTGGCCGCGCCGCCATTCGTCGACCAGCGCCGGCAATTCGCGCAGCGCGGCCAGCGGCAGCAGCGCCAGGCGCAGGCGGCCGCGGCAGCCGATCGCGGAACCGTCGAACAGGTCCTCGTCGCTGCGGGTGTCGATGTCCATCCATTCGACCCGGCCGTAACGCGCCGCGTCCGCGGCCAGGTGTTCGATCTCCGGTTCGATGCAGCCGCCGCTGAGCCAGCCGGCCTGGCCGTCGCGGGCGCCGAACAGGGCCAGCGCGCCGGGGTGCACGTAGGTCGAACCTTCGGTCTCCAGCACCAGCGCCAGGGTCGCGCCGTCGCCGCGTTCCTGCGCGCGCACCGCGGCTTCCAGGATGCCGCGCACGCCGCCGGCGGCGGGCAGGGCGGGGGTAACGGGCGGAGCGTCTGGCACGGTGGTTCCCTGGGCGCGGACGACGCCCCGATCATGCGGTCTGGACATGACGCCTGCAAACGCATCGACGCGGTGTTTGCGGGGCGCCGCTCTGCCGAGGCGCCGTACTGCGGGACGCGGAGATCGCCGGACCCGGATGGCACAACGCGCGTGCCAGGCGTATGTTGTCGTTTCCCCAGCCGCCGCGAGGGATGCATGAAACTGCACGTCAACGGCAACGAGCACGAGGTGGACGCCCCACCCGACATGCCTTTGCTCTGGGTCCTGCGCGACCTGATGCAACTCACCGGTACCAAGTTCGGTTGCGGCATCGCCCAATGCGGCGCCTGCACCGTGCACGTCGACGGCGCCCCGCGCCGCTCCTGCGTGACGCCGGTATCGACCGTCGAAGGCAAGAAGATCCTGACCATCGAAGGCCTATCGCCCGACGGCAGCCATCCGGTGCAGCGCGCCTGGGCCGAGCTCGACGTGGTCCAGTGCGGCTACTGCCAGTCCGGCCAGATCATGTCCGCGGCCGCGCTGCTGGCCAAGGTGCCTGCGCCCACCGACACCGATATCGACCAGGCCCTGTCCGGCAACATCTGCCGTTGCGGCACCTACCCGCGGATCCGCGCGGCGGTGAAGCGCGCGGCGGGATCAGGACAGGTCTGATCAGGGCAGGTCTGACCGGTCAGGTCTGACGACGCCACTAACCGGACGTCGCGCGGCTTCGATGCCGCCCGCGTCGTCCGTCACGCGACTCAACGGAGGTTTGCCGTGAACGCCGTGCCCCAGCCGTCCCGACGTCAGTTCCTCAAAGCCGGCGCCTTGCTCGGCGGCGGGCTGGTGATCGGTTTCGTGATACCCGGCGCGCGCCGTTTCGCGCTCGCCGCGCCCGCCGAAGCCGCCGCCGCCGCGACCGGCTTCGCCCCCAACGCCTTCCTGCGCATCGGCAACGACGACAGCGTGACCGTGCTGATCGCGCACTCCGAAATGGGGCAGGGCATCTGGACCGGTCTGTCGATGCTGGTCGCCGAAGAACTGGATGCGGACTGGTCGAAGATCCGGGTCGAGCACGCGCCCGCGGCGCCGGCGTACGCGCACACCGCGTTCGGCTTCCAGATGACCGGCGGTTCCACCAGCACCTGGTCCGAGTTCGACCGCTATCGCCAGGCCGGCGCGACCGCGCGCCAGCTGCTGGTCGCCGCCGCGGCGCAGCGCTTCGGCGTGGCCGAGTCGGAGGTGCGCACCGAGAACGGCGTGGCCATCGCCGGCGACCAGCGCGCGCGTTACGGCGAACTCGCCGACGCGGCCGCCAAACTGCCGGCGCCGAAAGCCGCGCCGGTGCTCAAGGAGGCCAAGGACTGGAAGCTGATCGGCAAGCCGACCAAGCGCCTGGACTCGCCCGAAAAAATCACCGGCCGGGCGAAGTTCGGCATGGACGTGCAGTTCGAAGGCCTGCTGACCGCGGTGGTCGCGCGGCCGCCGGTGTTCGGCGGCAAGGTCAAATCCTTCGACGCGGCCAAGGCCAAGGCCGTGCCCGGCGTGCGCGAGGTGGTCCAGGTGCCGACCGGCGTGGCGGTGGTCGCCGATCACTACTGGGCCGCCAAGCAGGGCCGCGACGCTTTGCAGATCGAGTGGGACCTGGGACCGAACGCGGCGTTGGACACCGCGACGCTGCGCGAGCAGTTCCGCAAGCTCGCGGCAACCCCGGGCACCGTCGCCGCGCAAGCCGGCGATGCCGCCGCCGCGCTGGCCAAGGCCGGCAAGACCTTCGACGCCGAGTACAACGTTCCCTATCTCGCGCATGCGCCGATGGAGCCCTTGAACTGCACGGTGAAGATCGACGGCGACGGTTGCGAAATCTGGACCGGCACTCAGTTCCAGACCCTGGATCAGCAGGTCGCGGCCGGCATCCTCGGGCTCAAGCCCGATCAGGTCCGGATCCACACCATGTTCCTGGGCGGCGGCTTCGGCCGGCGCGCCACGCCGACCTCGGATTTCGTTTCCGAAGCGGTGCAGGTAGCCAAGGCCGCGGGCAAACCGGTCAAGACGGTGTGGTCGCGCGAGGACGACGTGCGCGGCGGCTACTACCGGCCTATGTACCTGCAGCAGGCGAAAATCGCGGTCGATGCGCAGGGCTATCCGGTGGCCTGGCAGCACCGCCTGGTCGGGCAGTCCATCCTCGGCGGCACGCCGTTCGAGGCGGCGATGGTCAAGAACGGCATCGATGCGACCTCGGTCGAAGGCGTCGCCGATTCGCCCTACCTCAAGGACATCGCCGACCATCGGGTCGAGCTGCATTCGCCCAAGACCGGGATACCGGTGCTGTGGTGGCGTTCGGTCGGCCACAGCTACAACGCCTTCGTGATGGAGAGCCTGATCGACGAGCTCGCGCACGCGGCCGGCAAGGATCCGGTCGAATACCGGCGCGCGCTGCTCAAGGCGCATCCGCGCCATCTCGCGGCGCTGAACCTGGCCGCCGAGAAGGCCGGCTGGAGCGTGGCGCCGGCCAAGGGCCGCGGCCGCGGCGTCGCCGTGCACGAATCCTTCGGCAGCTATCTGGCGCAGATCGCCGAGGTCTCGGTCGAGAACGGCGCGATCCGCGTGCACCGGGTGGTGTGCGCGATCGACTGCGGGTTGGCGGTCAATCCGGAAGGCGTGCGCGCGCAGATGGAATCGGGCATCGCCTTCGGCCTGGGCGCGGCGCTGCACAGCGCACTGAGCTTCAAGGACGGCCGCGTGCAGGAATCGAACTACCACGACTACCAGGTGCTGCGCCTGCACGAGATGCCGCAGGTCGAGGTCCACATCGTGCCCAGCACCGAACGCATGGGCGGCGCCGGCGAGCCCGGTACCGCGCCGATCGCGCCCGCCGTCGCCAACGCGGTGTTCGCGTTGACCGGCCAGCGCCTGCGCGAACTGCCGCTGCGACTGAAGGCCTGAGGACGACGACATGCGCATCCTGTTATCGATCGCCCTGATCTGCGCGCTCGCCGCCTGCGGCCCGCGGCCGACCCCCGAGCAGCGCGAAAAAGCCGTCGCCGCCTTCGCCACCGTGCAGAAGGTGTTCCAGCACCCGCGTTGCCAGAACTGCCACATCCCCGGCGACCAACCGCTGCAGTTCGACGCGGGCCTGCCGCATGCCATGGGCGTGGTGCGCGGCCCCGACGGCAAGGGCGCCGCGGGCCTGCCCTGCGCGACCTGCCACGGCGAGAAGAACCTGCCGGCCAGCTACGGCCCGAACGCGCCGCCGGGCGCGCCGCATTGGCAGTTGCCGCCGCCGGAACACAAGATGGCCTGGATCGGTCTGCCGCCGAAGCAATTGTGCGAAATGATCCAGGACAAACGCAGCAACGGCGATCGCGACTTCGCCGCGCTGCTCAAGCACGTCAGCGAGGACAAGCTGGTGCTGTGGGGCTGGGAGCCCGGCGGCAACCGCCTGCCGGTGCCGGTGCCGCACGACGAATTCGTCGCCCAGTTCAAACTCTGGGCCGACGCCGGTGGTCCGTGCCCCGCGTCGTAATAGATCTACTGTGGGAGCGGCGTAAGCCGCGATCGCGCTCTCGCGGCTGCGACGCAAAGCGGTGTCGCTATCGCGGCTTACGCCGCTCCCACCGTGGCTGGCGTGCCAGCCCCTAGACCGAAGCCCGCGGCGGAGCGCCGCGGGCTTCGTCGTCTCAGCTTGCCGGCGTCGCGCCGCGCCCGTCTTCCTCGCCGCGATGCAGCCAGCGGTACAGCAACGGCAGCACCAGCAAGGTCAGCAGGGTCGAGGACACGATGCCGCCGATCACCACCGTCGCCAGCGGCCGCTGCACTTCCGAGCCGGCGCCGACGTTGAAGGCCATCGGCAGGAAGCCCAACGAGGCCACCAGCGCCGTCATCATCACCGGACGCAGACGCCCCAGCGCGCCGTCGACGATGGCTTCGTCGAGGCGGTCGCCTTGTTCGCGCAGCTTGCGGATGAAGGCGATCATCACCAGTCCGTTGAGTACCGCCACGCCCGACAGCGCGATGAAGCCGACGCCGGCCGAGATCGACAGCGGTATCCCGCGCAGCGCCAATGCGATCACGCCGCCGGTCAGCGCCAGCGGCACGCCGCTGAACACGATCGCCGCGTCCTTGGCCGAACCGAAGGCCATGAACAACAGGGCGAAGATCACCACCAGGGTCACCGGCACCACCACCGCCAGGCGCCGGCTGGCCGAGATCAGCTGCTCGAAAGTGCCGCCGTAGCCGATCCAGTAGCCCTCGGGCACTTTCACTTCGGCGTCGATGCGCTGGCGCAGCTCGGCGACGAAACCGCCGAGGTCGCGGTCGCGCACGTTCGCGGTCACCACGATCCGGCGCTTGCCGTTCTCGCGATTGATCTGGTTCGGGCCCAGGATCGGATTCAACTTCGCGACCTCGCGCAGCGGCACCGTGCGCGGCGCGCCGCCGCTCCAGGTCGCGTCGCGGCTGGACTCGTCGGTATCGCCCTCGCTGCGCGGCGGCAGCGGGATCGGCAGGTCGGCGAGCGCGGCCGGGTCCTGGCGCAGCGCTTCGGGCAGACGCACCACCAGATCGAAGCGGCGGTCGCCTTCGAACAACTGGCCGGCGACTTCGCCGCCGACCGCGGTCGCCACGGTGTCCTGCACCGCCGCCGGATTGAGTCCGTACACCGCCAGCGCGCGCCGGTCCGGCTCGATGCTGAGCATCGGCAGACCGCTGGCCTGCTCGGTCTTGACGTCGACTGCGCCCGGCACCCGTTTGGCCACCGCTTCGATTTTCTGCGCCAGCTTGAGCAGGCGCGGCAAGTCGTCGCCGTAGACCTTGATCGCCACGTCGGCGCGCACGCCCGAGATCAACTCGTTCATGCGCATCTGGATCGGCTGGGTGAACTCGTAGTTGTTGCCAGGCTGGCGCCGCGCCATGGTTTCGATCTCCTCCATCAGCGCGGCCTTGGGCTTGCCCGGGTCGGGCCAGCGTTCGCGCGGCTTGAGCATCAGGAAGGTGTCGGCGACCGAAGGCGGCATCGGGTCGTTGGCGACTTCGGCGGTGCCGATCTTGCTGAACACGCGTTCGACCTCGGGCAAGGCGCCGAAGGCCTGCTCCAGCGTCTTCTGCATCGTCACCGACTGGCTCAGGCTGGTGCCGGGGATGCGCATGGCCTGCACGGTCACGTCGCCTTCGTCCAGGTTAGGCACGAACTCGCTGCCCATGCGCAGAGCCAGCGCACCGCTGAGGATCACCAGTGCGGCGGTGCCGGCGAGCACGCTGGTGCGGCTGCGCAGCGCCCAGGCCAGTGCGGGCGCGTAGCGGCGCTTGAGCCAGGCCATCGCGCGGTTTTCCTTTTCCGCGACCTTGCCGCCCAGGAAGATCGCGACCGCGGCCGGGACGAAGGTCAGCGACAGCAGCATCGCGCCGGTCAAGGCCAGCACCACGGTGATCGCCATGGGGTGGAACATTTTTCCTTCGATGCCGCTGAGCGCGAAGATCGGCAGATAGACCGCGGTGATGATGCCCAGGCCGAACAGGCTGGGGCGGATCACCTCGGCGGTGGCGACGGCGGTGAGTTCGTGGCGTTCCTTGTCGCTCATCTCGCGGCCGAGCGCATGCTGGGCTTCGCCGAAGCGGCGCAGACAGTTCTCGATGATGATCACCGCACCGTCGACGATCAGACCGAAGTCGAGCGCGCCCAGGCTCATCAGATTGCCCGAGACGCCGCCGCGGACCATGCCGGTGATGGTGAACAGCATCGCCAGCGGTATCACCAGCGCGGTGATCAGCGCGGCGCGGAAGTTGCCCAGCAGCAGGAACAGCACCACCACGACCAGCAGCGCGCCTTCGACCAGGTTCTTGGACACGGTGGCGATGGTGCGGTCGACCAAGGACGTGCGGTCGTAGACCGGATTGGCGCTGACGCCCTTGGGCAGGCTGGCGTTGGCGGCTTGGAGCTTTTCGGCTGCGGCTTGCGAGACTTCGCGGCTGTTGGCGCCGACCAGCATGAACACCGTGCCCAGCACGACCTCGTGGCCGTTCTGGGTCGCCGCGCCGCTGCGCAGTTCCTGGCCTTCGCCGACCGCGGCCACGTCGCGGACGCGGATCGGCACCCCGTCGCGGCGGTCGAGCACGATGTCGCCGATCGCCTCGATGCCGGCGATCTGGCCCGGTACGCGCACCAGGAACTGCTCGCCGTTGCGTTCGATGTAGCCGGCGCCGACGTTCTGGTTGTTGGCCGCGAGCGCTGCGACCACGTCGCGCTGGCTCAGATTCAGGGCCATCAGCCGCGCCGGATCCGGAGTGATGTGGATCTGGCGCGCGTAACCGCCGATGGTGTTGACCTCGGTGACGCCGGGCGTGTTGCGCAGCTGCGGGCGGATCACCCAGTCCTGCAGGGTGCGCAGGTCGGTGGCGGTGTAGGGCGTGCCGTCGGCCTTGCGCGCCCTGGGCTCGGCGTCGACGGTGTACATGAAGATCTCGCCCAGACCGGTCGCGGTCGGGCCGAGTTCGGGTTCCAGCCCGGCCGGTATTTGCGACTTCACCTGCTGCAGCCGCTCGGCGACCTGCTGGCGCGCGAAATACAGATCGGTGCCGTCCTTGAACACCACCGTGACCTGCGACAGGCCGTAGCGCGACAGCGAACGGGTGTAGTCGAGTTCGGGCAAGCCGGCCAGCGCGGTCTCGATCGGGAAGGTCACGCGCTGCTCGGCTTCCAGCGGCGAATAGCCCGGTACCTGGGTGTTGATCTGGACCTGGACGTTGGTGATGTCGGGCGTGGCGTCGATCGGCAACTGGCGGAAGCTCCACACGCCCAGCCCGATCAGGGCCAGGGTCAGCGCCAGCATCAGCCAGCGGTGTGCGATCGCGTAGCCGATGATCCGTTCCAGCACGCCGCTGCGCGCGGCGTCGCGATCAATGCTCATGCGCGGCCCCCGACTTTTCGATGTCGGCCTTGATCAGGAAGCTCTGTTCGACCACGACCTGCTCGCCGGCCTTCAGGCCCGAGACCACTTCCATGCGGCGCGCATCGCGGCGGCCGATGCGCACCGGCCGCGCGCTGTAGCGTTCGCCCTCACGCACGAACACCACGTCGCGTTCGTCCATGCGCTGCAGCGCGCTCAGCGGCACGGCCAGCGCCACCGGCTGCAGTTCCACCGTGACCCGCGCGCGCACCGCCGAGCCCGGGCGCCACAGGCCGTCGGCGTTGGCGATGGAGGCGCGCGCGACCGTGCTCTGGCTGGCGGTCGCGGTGCCGGGCAGGATCCGGTCCAGGGTGGTGGCGACGCCGGTGTCCTCGCCCATGCGCATCACCGTGACCGGTAGGCCCGGGCGCAGGTGCGAGGCGTCGGCGCCGAACACGTGCAGGTCGACCCACAGCGTCGACAGGTCGGCGATCTCGAACAGAGCGGTGCCTTCGGTCGCGACTTCGCCGAACGCGGCGTTGCGCGCCAGCACCACGCCGGAGATCGGCGCGGCGATGGCGTAGGTGGTCAGGCTGAGGTTGCTGTCGATGGTGGCCAGGGTCTGGCCGGCGCGCACGCGGTCGCCGACGTTCGCGCGCAGCGTGCGCACCGGGCCGGGATAGCGCGCGGTGACGCGGGCGACGCGGCCTTCCAGCGGCGTGACCAGACCCTGCACTTCGTGCTCGTCGGCGATGGTGCCGGGGCCGGCGGCGGCCACGACGATGCCGGACTGGCGCGCGATCGCGGCGGGGATGGTCGTGCTTTCGGCTTCCGCTGCTTCGGCGTGGCCGGCTTCGCCTTCTTCGTGCTCGCCCTCGGCCTCGTCGGCATGCGCGGCTTTCGCGTCGCCGGCAGGTGCGGCGCGCTCGTCGCCCTTGCCGCAGGCACCCAGAGTCAGGGCCAGCAGGCCCGCGGCGATCAACAGTTCGGGCTTCATGGGGCGGCTCCTGTGGGGATAGCTCCGGTGGGGGTGGCGTCGGCGGCGACGAAGGACTCGCCGGTGAGACGCTGGATTTCGATCAGCGCCAGCTGCGCTTCCAGTGCGGCGTCCAGGCGCTGCTTGCGCGCGGCCACGCTTTCGGCCTGCAACAGAGCCAGTTCCAGGTAGCTGATCGCGCCGGCGCGGTAGGCGTACTCGGCCGCGTCCTCGGCGCGCTTCAGACGCGGCAGCACGTCCTCCTTCAATCGCCCGACTTCGAGCGCGGCGACGCGGTAGCGGCCGTGCGCTTCGACCAGGGTCGAGTACAACGCCAGCCCCTGGATTTCGAGTTCGGTCTCCAGGCTCGCCAATTCGGCGCGCGCGCCGCGGATCTCCGGCTCGGCGCGGCTGCGCGCGCCCAGCGCGAACGACACCCCGCCGAGCAGGGCCAGATCGCCGCCGTCCTGCAGGCGGCGCACGCCGGCCTGCCAGTCCAGATCGGCGCTGGCCTGGCTCTGGGCCAGGCGCAGGCGCGCCTCGCCGATGCGTCGCGCGTCGACGAAGCGCGTCAGCTCCGGCGTGCGTTCGAGCAAGGCGGCGAGCGCGCCGGCGTCGGCGATCTTCGGCAAGGCATACGGATCGCCGGCGACCTGGGCGAAGCCGGGATCGCGTTCGCCCCACAGCGCGGCCAGGTGCTGGCGCGCGGCGAGCAAGGCCTGCTCGGCACGGCCGCGGTCGAGTTCGGCGCGTGCCTGCGCGGCCTGCGCGGTCAGCAGGCCCGATTCCGGCGAGGCGCCGGCGATCAGGCGCTGACGCGCGGCGGCGACGCTGCGTTTGCGCTGGGCGATATCGACTTGGGCGAGTTCGATCCGGCGCTGAGCGACGGCGATGGCGAGATAGCGCCGCGCGGCTTCGGCCAGCAGATCGAGGCGACGGCTCTCGCGTTCGACCGCGAGCGCGTCGATCCGGCCTTGCGCCAACGCGCGGCGTGCGTCGAGCTTGCCGCCGCGTTCGAACACCGAGGCCAGGGTCAGCGACAGTTCGGCGCCGCGCAGCATGCGCAGGTCGCCGCTGCCGAACGCGTTCTCCAGCGTGGCGCCGGCGACCAGCGCCGGGCGTTGGCCGGCGCGGTCGAGTTCGGCCGCGAGCGCGTCGCGGCGGTAGCCGAACAGGCGCAGGTCGGGATGCGAAGCGTCGATGCGCGCGAGCGCGTCGTCGAGAGTGAACACCGCCGGGCGCGGGGCCGCGGCGGAAACAGCAGGCAACTGCGCGCGTGCCGGAAAGCACAGCGCAGCCGCCAGGACGGCCGAAGCCGCTGGACGCAACCACATGAGGGAATACTCCGAATCGGGACAGGAACGATCGGCCGGCTCAGGCCGGCGGCGACGTCAGTCCGCGATCGGGGGGCGGAACGGCGCCGGCAACGGCGCCGGCACGAACGCGAACGCGCGCGGCGGGATCGCCTCGCGGGTGGCGGGCGCGATCACGCCCAACTCGTAACGCGGCAGCACCGCGGCCTGCTGGCCGCAGCAGTGGCTCAGGTGCCAGCGGTTATCGCTGTCGCCGTCGCTGCCGGGCCGGCCCGGCGGATGGTCGTGGCCGTGCTCGCCCAGGGCCGATTCGCTCTGCGTGCCGCCGATCGATGCGATCTCGCGCGCTTCCTCGGCGAACGCCAGCGCCGGCCGGACCACGGCCATGGCGATCAGCAGGCCGAAGACCAGGCAGCGCAGGATCGAGGACAGGGGCGGCAGGCCGGACATGGCCGCTAGGGTACGGGCCCGATGCGGCGATACACAATTGCGCCGACCCGGCACAGTGCGTGCCGCACGGGCGTCACATGCGCTGGCCAGACTGCGCGCCTCGTCTACAGGGGGCGTGTCATGAAGTGGGTTCGGACCTGCGCGGTCTTCGCCGCGCTGTCGTGCTTGGTCGCTTGCGGCGCCGAGCCGCCGCCGCACACGCAGGCCTCGTCGTCGCTGGAGGCGGTACCGGCGCGACCGGCCCTGGCCAGTCTGGACATCGAGCGCCTGCGCACGCTCGCCGCCGAGGCGCTGCGCAGCCAGCGCACCTACGCACCGACCGGCGACAACGCGGTCGAGTACTACCTCGCCTTGCGCGACAAGGCGCCGGGCGAGGCCACGGTCGCCAATGCGCTGCAGGAACTGCAGCCCTATGTGCTGATCGCCGCCGAGCAGGCGATGGCCGGCGGCGAACTGACCGAGGCCCAGCGTCTGCTGGATCTGCTCGCGCGCGTGGACGCGCAGGCGCCGGCGCTGCCGCGTCTGCGCGCGGGCCTGGATGCGGCGCATGCCGCGCAGACCCAGCGTCTGGCCGACCTGCGGGCCGAAGACCAGCGCCTGGCGCAGCAACGCGCCACGGCGCTCGCGAATGCGGCCAAGCCGATAACGCCGGCATCGATCGCGCCTGCCTCTGCTCCGCCGGCCGCATCGGTCGCGCCCGCGCCGCCGCCGGTCGCCGCCGTGCCTGCACCGGCGCCGGTCGAACCGATCGCGATCGCCGCACCGCCGCCCGCGCCGCGCCGCGACGAGGCCGCCGCGCGTCCCTTGCCGCGCCTGATCAGCGATTCCGCGCCGCGTTACCCGCTCAGCGCCCTCAACCGTCGCATCGAGGGCAGCGTGCAGATCGCGTTCGTGATCCAGCCCGACGGCAGCGTGACCGCGGTGCGGCTGCTGTCGTCGACGCCGCCGGGCGTGTTCGACGAAGCCGCGCTGGCCGCGGTCTCGCGCTGGCGCTTCGAGGCCGGCGGCCAGCGCGTGCCGACCAGCCGAACCCTGAGTTTCCGCCTGCCCAAGGGCTGAGCCGCGGGCGTGACGCCGGTGCTGGCGGCTCGCGGGGGCCTGCGCGCACAATGCGGCGATGACTACCTCTACCGCTCCCCTGCTGGATACCGTCGAACACGAAACCGGCCCGTCGCCGGCCTGGTCCGTGCTGTGGCTGCATGGCCTGGGCGCCGACGGCAACGACTTCGCGCCCATCGTGCCCGAGCTGCTGCGCCCGGACTGGCCGGCGCTGCGCTTCGTGTTCCCGCATGCGCCGGTGCGCGCGGTGACCATCAACAACGGCGTGCGCATGCGCGCCTGGTACGACATCCGCGACTTCAGCGATCTCAACAACCGCGCCGACGAAACCGGCGTGGACGAATCGGTGGCTCAGATCGAAGCCCTGATCGAGCGCGAAGCCGAGCGCGGCGTGCCGGCCTCGCGGCTGCTGCTGGCCGGCTTCTCGCAGGGCGGCGCGGTGGCCCTGGCCGCGGGCCTGCGTCGCGAACAACCGCTGGCGGGCCTGATCGCGCTCTCGACCTACCTGCCGATGCCGGAACGGCTGGCGCGCGAAACCCGCGAAGGCGCGCGTTCGCAGCCCGTGTTCATGGCCCACGGTCGCCACGACCCGGTGGTGCCCTACGCCGCCGGCGAGACCAGCGCGGCGCGGCTGCGTGCGCTCGGCCTGAGCCCGGACTGGCACGCCTATCCGATGGCGCACCAAGTCTGCCTCGAGCAGATCCAGGACCTGGGCGACTGGATGTCGCGACGCTTCGCCGCCTGAGCATGAGCGCCCCCGGCAGCGAGCGCGAACCCTGGCTGCCCGACCTGTGCCGCCTGCCGCGGCTGGTGGTGATGCTGAGCATGGCCGAGCTGATCGTGGTCCTGCTGGCGCTGGCGCCCGACGGCGGCGCGCCCTGGGACTGGCAGCGCTTCGTGTCCGGCAGCACTTTCGCGCTGTGGCTGGCGCTGACCGTGTCGGTGCTGCTGTGCGTTTCGCGCGAACGCCTACTGCGGCTGCCGGCCAGCCTCGGCGGTGTGATCGCGACCGCGGCCGCGGCCCTGCTCGGCGCGATCTTCGCCGCGATCACCCATTCGATCGACCACGCCGTCGGCGCCAGCCTGGTGCCGCCGGGCGTCTCGTTCGCGCGTTTCAGCCTGGGCACCGCGGCGGTGACCATGCTCGCGGTCGGCGTGGTGCTGCGTTACCTCTATATCAACGACGGCTGGAAGGCGCAGGTGCGCGCCAGCGCGCGCGCCGAGGTCGATGCGCTGCAGGCGCGGATCAAGCCGCACTTCCTCTTCAACAGCATGAACACCATCGCCGGCCTGGTGCGCAGCGACCCGGTGGTGGCCGAGCGTGCGGTGCTGGACCTGTCGGACCTGTTCCGCGCCGCGCTCGGCGCCGGCGAGTCCGACTCCAGCCTGGCCGAGGAGGTCGAGCTGTCCGAGCGCTACCTGGCGATCGAGCAGCTGCGCCTGGGCGACCGCCTGCGGGTGGAATGGCGCAAGCATGAGCCGCTGCCCTGGACCCTGCCGATGCCGCGCCTGGTCCTGCAGCCCCTGGTCGAGAACGCGGTGCTGCACGGCATTTCGCGCCTGCAGGGTGGCGGGGCGCTGGAAATCGAGCTGCTGGTGAGCGGCCAGATGCTGGTGCTGCGGGTGCGCAATCCGGCCCCGCCACCGCCGGAAGGCCCCGGCAGCGGTACCCGCCACGCCCAGCGCAGCATCGGCCAGCGCCTGCGTTACGCCTATGGCCCGCAGGCCCGGATGACCGCGGGCTGGGCCGAGGACTACTATCTGTGTGAACTGCACGTGCCGACCGGGGTGGAGGCGCTGTACCGATGAGGGCCGCAATGAGGATAGTCATTGCCGACGACGAGCCGCTGGCGCGCGAGCGCCTACGTGCCCTGCTGGCCGAACTGCACGACGTCGAGGTGGTGGCCGAGGCCGCCGACGGCCAGCACGCCCTGCACGCCTGCGCCGAACATCAGCCCGACCTGGTGCTGCTGGACATCGCCATGCCCGGCATCGACGGCCTGGAGGCCGCACGCCATCTGGCCGCGTTCGAACCGCGCCCGGCGGTGGTGTTCTGCACCGCCTACGACGCCCACGCGCTGTCGGCGTTCGAGGCCGAGGCGATCGACTACCTGGTCAAGCCGGTCCGTGCCGAACGCCTGAGCGCCGCGCTGGAGCGCGTCCGCACCTTCGCCGCCGGCCGCGAGCGCGGCGGCGAGGTCGCGCCGGGCCAGCGTCGCACCCACCTGTGCGCGCGCCTGCGCGGCAGCCTGCGCCTGATCCCGATCGAGGACGTGCATTACCTGCACGCCGAAGAGAAGTACGTGATCGTCCACCACGCGCGCGGCGAGGACCTGATCGAGGAATCGCTGAAGTCGCTGGAAGACGAGTTCGGCGAACGCTTCGTGCGCATCCACCGCAACTGCCTGGTCGCCCGCCACGAGATCGTCGAACTCAAGCGCTGCCCGGACGGCCACGTCCAGGCGGTGTTGCGCCACGGCAAGCAGCCGCTGGAAGTCAGCCGGCGCTGCGTGTCGGCGCTGCGGGAGACGTTGAAGCATCTGTAGAGGGCGGAGCGATTCCCCCCCAACCCCCTTTCCCAAGGGGGCAACAGCCGAGGCTGGGCCTGCCGACCGTTTGCGAGCGCCTTCACCCCTTTGATCAAGGGAGGAACGGCGAACGTGGGGTGTGGCGACTTATGTCCAGGCCCCGCAATGCAGCTCCGCCCTTAGAGAGGGGAGACCGGCGAAAGCCGTGGGGTGGCGGCTACACCCAGGGCCTGCAATGCGGCGTTCCCCTTTGAAAAGAGGGATCGAGGGGGATTTGCTTCTAAAATTCCCCCCATGACCCGTCTCCGCATCGCCACCCGCAAAAGCCCGCTTGCCCTGTGGCAGACCGAGTACGTCGCCGCGCGCCTGCGCGACGCCCACCCCGGCCTGGAAGTGCTGCTGGTGCCGATGAGCACCCGCGGCGACGAGGTGCTGGACCGCTCGCTGGCCGCGATCGGCGGCAAGGGCCTGTTCCTGAAGGAGCTGGAAGTGGCGATGCAGCGCGGCGAAGCCGACTGCGCCGTGCATTCGCTCAAGGACGTGCCGATGGAGCTGGAACCCGGCTTCGCCCTGCCGGCGATCCTGGAGCGCGCCGACTACGCCGACGCCTTCGTCAGCCCGCACTACGCCCGCATCGACGCGCTGCCTCAGGGCGCGCGCGTGGGCACCTCTTCGCTGCGCCGCCAGACCCAGCTGCGCGCGCTGCGTCCGGACCTGCAGTTGCTGGACCTGCGCGGCAACGTCAACACCCGTCTGGCCAAGCTCGACGCCGGCGAATACGACGCGATCGTGCTCGCGGTCGCCGGCCTGGAACGCCTCGGCCTGGGCGGGCGCGTGCGCGAGCGCCTGCAGGCGCCGCAATGGCTGCCGGCGCCGGCGCAGGGCGCGATCGCGATCGAATGCCGCAGCGACCACCTGGCCACGCGCGCGCTGTGCGCCGCGCTCGACCACAGCGACACCCGCACCTGCGTCGAGGCCGAGCGCGCGATGAACCGCGCCCTGCACGGCAGCTGCCACGTGCCGGTCGCCGCGCACGCGCGCCTGGACGGCGAACACCTGCGCCTGGACGGCCTGGTCGGCGCCGCCGACGGCCGCCAGGTGCGCGCCCACGGCGAAGGCCGCGGCGATGCGCCCGAATGCCTGGGCCTGGAAGTCGCGCAGGCGCTGCTGGCGCAGGGGGCGGGCGAGTTCATCGCTGCCGCGCTCTGAGCGGCGCCCACAGAAATCAAACCTGCCAGCGCCCGCTATGGGGTAGGAGCGGCGTAAGCCGCGACCGAGGCAATCCGATCACCCGCGAACCGCGATTCCCCGTTTTCCCCACATACACCGCCGCAACTAGAACCGCCGCCGCAACTCGATAGAACTCTCTGCCGTCTCGCTGCCGCCGCCGCCCTCGGAGTCGTGGCGGATCGCGAAGTCGGTTTCCAAGGTCCAGTCCGGCCACAAGGACACGTCCAGCCGCACCGACTGTTTGACGAAGGTGTCGCCGTGGCCGCTTTCGACGAACACGCGCTGGGTCCAGCGCGCGCGGTCGCCGATCTTCTGCCCGAAGTTGAGTTCGCCGCGCATCACCGCGCCGGGTCGGTTGATGCCGTCGTCGTACAGCGGCGCCAGACGGTAGCCGGCGCCGAACTGCAGGCCCAGCTGGGTCGGCCCGTCGCGCAGCACCTGCACGCCGTAGCGGGTGCCGATGCGGAAATCGTTGGAGTAGGCGCCGCGGCTTTCGCGCGCCGCGGCCGGTGCGCTCAGACCGATGTAGCGCTGCGAGCCCGGCAGGCGCAGCGGCCGGCTCGGCTGGGCCTGCGGTTCGTCCAGGCTGCGTACCCGGACCGGCGGCGCCAGCGCCAGGCGCCATTCCTCATCCCCGCAGCGCGTGGAAAAGCAGTACAGCCGCATCTGCGCCGGATCGCTGGCGAGCGCCATCAGCGTGGGGTCGCCGGGGACCGGCATGGTCGGCAATGTGAGGAAGGGGCCGCCCAACAGGGCGAGCCCGAGCAAGCCGGACATCGTCGTGAACAGGGCCAAGAAGGTGGTTGGATGATGCCATGAAAACGATTACAGTCCCAAGACCAGGGCTGAACCGCCGTCTAGACCGCGCCACGACGCGGCTAAGGACTCAGTAATTCAGTAATACAGCGTGACCAGATGCCGGGCCTGGGCGAAGAACAGCCAGCGCTCGACCAGGGCGCCGAGCAGCGCGGCCACCGCCGCGAGCGGGAATGCGGCCCAGGCCGCGCCGGGCCACAGCCAGACCAGCAGCGCCAGCAGCAGCGGCACCACCGCAAACGCCAGCACGGCGATCAGGCGCAGCTTGCGCGCGTGCTTGCGCGCGAGCACGTAGCCCATCTCGCGGGTCAGGTAGTTGTCTTCGGTGTGCGGGCGCTCGAACACGCTCAGCTCGCGACCGGGCAGGCCGACCGCGTCGGCGCGGGTGACGGTCAGCGGGGTGGTGTCGATGGCGCGCCAATAGCGCAGCTTCATCGCTGCCACGGCCAGGGCCAGCACGCCCAGCGCGAGCGCGAGGTAGTGCAGCGTCGGTGCCGGCAGACCGTTGCTGGCGAATGCCACGGCCAGCGCCGCCAGCAGCGCCCAACCGGTGAGCAGGGCGAAGCCGAGATAGGCCGGCACCACCAGCCGATGACGCCAGGCCGGGATCGGCGGCAGCGAGGCGTAGATCATTGCGGTGCAGACCACCGTCAGCAGCGACAGCACCGTCAGCGCCGCGCCGAGCGCACGGCCCCAGCCCGCCAGCAGCGCGCCCGCGTCGGCCGCGCTCCACAGCATCGCCGCCAGGGCCAGCGCCGGTACGAAGGTCGCCAGCGACAGCACGCCCTCGCGCGACAGCCAGGACGTGCGCCATTGCGAGAACGCGCGCCAGGCGCGCAGCGGTTTGCCCAGATGGAAGGTCGAAGCGAGCAGGCCGACCACGCTCAGCAGCAGACCCAGGCCGAGCGCGCACAGGCCCAGCAGCGGCGCCGGGACGATATCGGCGCCGGCATAGCTCAGCGCTTGCAGCCGCGAGGTCGCGAGCAAGGCGCCCAGCCACGCCAGCAGGCCATAGCCCGCGCCGGACAGGGTGGTGAACAGGATGACGGAGAAGGCGGGATGCATCAGCGCTCCGGCGTCGAGGCGGGCGAAAGCGGAATGCAGCGCCGCGTCGGCACGCACGTGCGTTGCACCTGGAACGAGACCGCTTCGACGCACGACGCTGCGACCAACGAATCGGCCGCGATGGCGCGCACGAACTTCCGTCTCATCAACATCCGCCTCATCGCGACAACACCCGGTCCAGCCAACGCAACACCGGCGGCAGCGCCGCGGTGTCCAGGGCTTCGGCCGGCGGCGTCGCCGGTGCCGCCGTTTCGCCCGCGCGGCGCGGCCGCGGCGGCAGATACTTGTTGGTCGGCTTGTAGCCCAACTCCGGCATCAGGTCGACGCCGCCGCGCGCGGCGACCAGCTTGGACACCTTGGATTCCGGATCGCCGAGATCGCCGAAGTGGCGCGCGCGGGTCGGGCAGGCCTGCACGCAGGCAGGCTGGCGCTCGGACTCTTCGAGCTTCTCGTTGTAGATGCGATCGATGCACAGCGTGCACTTCTTCATTACGCCTTCGACCGGGCTGTACTCGCGCGCACCGTAAGGGCAGGCCCAGGAACACAGTTTGCAGCCGATGCATTTGTCCTCGTCGACCAGGACGATGCCGTCCTCGGCGCGCTTGTAGCTGGCGCCGGTCGGGCACACGGTCACGC
>CAMLID010000020.1 GCA_946480055.1 uncultured Lysobacter sp.
ATGCCCCAGCTGCAAGGAATGGGGAACGGTCAAGCCGCTGCTGAACTACGCGGTGGTCTGATCCGCGATGGCGAGTTGGCTGATTACCCACCTGCTGATCGGAGCGGTCGGCACCTGGTTGGCGCGTTGGTACGCGCTGCGCAACGAACTCATCGACCACCCCGGCGAGCGCCGCAGCCACGTCGTCGCCACACCTCGCGGCGGCGGCATCGCGATCGTGATCGCGCTGCTGGTCGCGATCCTGGCCCTGGCGGTGCGTCTGCCGGCGCAGGCGCCGCTGCTGGCCGCGTTCGGGCTGGGCCTGGCGCTGGTGGCCGGGGTCGGCCTGATCGACGATCACCGGCCGCTGTCGGCCTCGCTGCGGCTGGCCGTGCACGCGCTCGCCGCGGCGGTGTTCGCCTACGCGGTCTGGCACGTGCTGGATGCGCCCTGGCTGGCCCTGGGCGCGTTCGTGGCGGCGCTGGCGCTGACCAACGTGTGCAACTTCATGGACGGGATCAACGGCCTGGCCGCCAGTCAGGCGGCCCTGGCGGCCCTGGCCCTGGGCTGGCTGGCCGGAGCCCCAGGTTTGTGGCTGGGCCTGGCCCTGGCCGCCGCCTGCCTCGGTTTCCTGCCCTTCAACTTCCCGCGCGCGCGGATTTTCATGGGCGATGTCGGCAGCGGGGCGATCGGATTCGCCCTGGCCGGGCTCGCGGTCTTCGCCTCGGCGGGCCTGGGCAGCCGATCAGCGGTCGTCCTGATGCCGCTTTCGGCCTTCCTCATAGACGCGGGCTTGACACTGCTACGACGCATGCTGCGTCGGGAGCGCTGGTGGACGGCTCACGCGCAACACGCTTATCAGGTCTGGGCGAGGAGAGTAGGGCACACCAAAGTCACATTCGCATACGCCATGCATACCCTCGCAGCTGTGCTGGCGCTCCCAATACTGCTGCAAACAAGAATGGCTTTCATGTTGTGTACGGTTGCGGCGTGGTATATGTCCGGCGCTTTTTTGTGGTGGTGGTTACAGCGCGCCGGCTCCGAGCCGGCGTTGAATTCTCCCGGCTAAGGTATAGGGGCATGGAATGAGCTCTTGGCGCGATCGTCTCAAAGGTGCACTGCCGCGCATGGCGGTAGTTGCGCACGATCTCGCGATGGTGTGGTTGGTTTGGCAAGCGCTGTACCGTCTGCGCTTCGGCATCATCCCCGCCCCCGTTCCGCTGCCGCTGTGGTCGAGCGAGATCGCGCTGGTGATGATCGCGCAGGGCTTGGTGTTCTGGCAGGTCGGTCTGTACCGCGGCCTGTGGCGCTTCGCCGGCGTGCCCGATCTTTGGAATATCTTCAAAGCCTGCATGCTCGGTCTGTTCGCGATCGTGCTGGTGCTGTTCCTGTACAACCGCCTCGACACCACCATGCCGCGCACGGTGCTGGTGCTGTATCCGGTGGTCCTGGTCGGCATGCTGGGCGCGCCGCGCCTGCTGTACCGCGCCTGGAAGGACAGCCGCGTCGAACGCGCCAACACCGCGACGGTGCGCATCCTGATCCTCGGCGCCGGCCGCGCCGGCGAAGCGCTGGTGCGCGATCTGCGCCGCTTCGGCACCTATGAGCCGGTCGGTTTCCTCGACGACGCCGCGCGCCTGCGCGGCAGCAAGGTCCAGGGCGTGCCGGTACTCGGACGCGTGCCGGAAGTCGCCGAAATCGCGCGCGAGACCGCCGCCAAGCTGCTGGTGATCGCGATGCCTTCGGCCGACGCCAACGCGCTGCAGCGCGTGGTGATCGCCTGCGAGCGCACCGGCCTGCCGTTCCGGATGGTGCCGCGCCTGCAGGACGTGCTCGAAGGCCGTTCGCTGCCCGGCGAACTCAAGGAAGTCGCTATCGAGGACCTGCTCGGACGCAAGCCGGTGCTGCCGGATTGGAAAGCGATCCGCAGCTGGCTGGGCGCGCGCTCGGTGCTGGTCACCGGCGCCGGCGGCTCGATCGGTTCGGAGCTGTGCCGCCAGTGCGCGCGTCACGGCGCCCGCCGCATCGCCCTGATCGAAATCGACGAACTCGCCCTGACCCAGACCGAGGCCGCGCTGCGTCGCGATTTCCCGGATCTGGAATACATCCCGATCCTGGGCGACTGCGGCGACCCGGCGGTGATCGCGTTCGCACTCGACCAGTCCGAACCCGACGCGGTCTTCCACGCCGCCGCGTACAAGCAGGTGCCGCTGCTGGAAGCGCAACTGCGCGAAGCGGTGCGCAACAACGTGCTGTCGACCGCGACCGTGGCCAAGGCCTGCCGCGAATCCGGCGTCGGCACCTTCGTGCTGATCTCCACCGACAAGGCGGTCGATCCGGTCAACGTGCTCGGCGCGACCAAGCGCCTGGCCGAGATGACCTGCCAGTCGCTCGCCGACCAGCGTTCGACCCGTTTCGTGACCGTGCGCTTCGGCAACGTGCTCGACTCGGCCGGCAGCGTGGTGCCGCTGTTCCGCGAGCAGATCCGCGGCGGCGGGCCGGTCACGGTCACCGACCCGGAAGTCACGCGTTTCTTCATGACCATCCCCGAAGCCTGCCAGCTGATCCTGCAGGCCTCCGCGATCGGCAGCCATGAAGCGATCTACACCCTCGACATGGGCGAGCCGGTGCCGATCCGCCTGCTGGCCGAGCAGATGATCCGCCTGGCCGGCAAGCAGCCGGGGCGCGACATCGCGATCATCTACACCGGCCTGCGTCCGGGCGAGAAGCTGCACGAGACCTTGTTCCACGCCGACGAGCGCTATCGCCCGACCCAGCATCCGAAGATCCTGCAGGCCGAGCCGCGCGGCGTCTCCTCGTCGACGATCGAATCGGCGATCGCGCAGCTGCGCGAGGCCTCGGCGCGCTACGACCGCGAAGCGCTGAACCAGTTGCTGCGCATGGCCGTGCCCGAGTTCGCCCCGGTCGGCGAACATCCCGATTACGTCGAGTCGACCACCGTGGTGGCGTTCCCGACCCGCAACGCCAGGAAGGTTTGATGGCCGCTCGCATCCGTAAAGCGGTGTTTCCGGTCGCAGGGCTGGGGACGCGGTTCTTGCCCGCGACCAAGACCGTGCCCAAGGAAATGTTGCCGATCGTCGATCGGCCGCTGATCCAATACGCGGTCGACGAAGCCATCGAAGCCGGCTGCGACACCCTGATCTTCGTCACCAACCGCTACAAGCACGCGGTCGCCGACTACTTCGACAAGGCCTACGAGCTGGAACAGAAGCTTGAGCGTAGCGGCAAGCTCGAGCAGCTGGAGCTGGTGCGCAACGTGCTGCCGCCGGGCGTGCGCGCGGTGTTCGTGACCCAGGCCGAAGCCCTGGGTCTGGGCCATGCGGTGCTGTGCGCCAAGCCCGTGGTCGGCGACGAGCCGTTCGCGGTGGTGCTGCCCGACGACCTGATCTGGAACCGCGGCCCGGGCGCGCTCAAGCAGATGGCCGATGCGGCCGAAATCTCCGGCGCCAGCGTGATCGCGGTCCAGGATGTGCCGCGCGAGCAGACCGGCAGCTACGGCATCGTCGCCACCGACGGTTTCGCCGCACGCCAAGGCCGCATCCGCGCCATCGTCGAGAAGCCCAGTCCCGAGGTCGCGCCCAGCAACCTCGCGGTGGTCGGCCGTTACGTGCTCAATCCGCGCATCTTCGCCTTGCTGGAGAACACCACGCCCGGCGCCGGCGGCGAGATCCAGCTCACCGACGCGATCGCCGCGATGCTCACCGAAGAGGCGGTCAATGCCTATCGCTTCCAGGGCACCCGTTTCGACTGCGGCACCCACCTGGGCCTGATCGAAGCCACGATCCGCTTCGCCCTGGACCACGAAGTGCTCAGCGATTCGGCGCGTCAGCTGATGCAGAACGCGCTCGCCGAACTCGGCGTCGCCGATCTGGAGTGACGACGGCGCGCAGCGCGTCCGCCGACTACGCTGCGTTGCCTCAGAGCGGTCCGTCTCAGAGCGGACGGTAGAGCCAGAACGCCGCCATCGCCGCGGCGATGCAACACACCGCCAGCACGCTCGCGGCCGCGGCCATGCGCCGCACCCGCCAGATCCAACGCAGTGCGACCGCCCCGCGCAGCACGCGCACGTCGCGCAGGGTGCGCCAATCGCGCGGCGGGAAACGCTGCTCCGCCTGCGCGGCCGCGGCCAGACGCCGCAGGCTGCGCCCCAACAGCGACAGCGGCACCACCGGCAGCAGGCCCAACGCGACCAACAGGCCGCGCAACCAGCGTCGGGTACGCTGCGGATCGCCGTCCTGGGCCAACTGGCTCGCGACTCCCGTCAGCCAACCATCGAGTTGCCATAGCGCGAACAAGGCCAACGCCACGATCGCGGCGATGATCAGCAGGCTGCGCCTGCGATAGGCTAGGTCGGCCGAGTGGATGTCCGTATCGCGCATCGTCGCGTTCCTGTGGATCCGAGCTAGTGGTTCCCATGCATTTCAGCAAACCCGACCGCCGCATTCCAGACCGCCGATGACCGCTCCCAGCTACTACCGCGCCACCTTGCCGCCGACGCCGGAACGGCCGGCGCTGCAAGGCCGTCGCGAAGCCTCGGTGTGCGTGATCGGTGGCGGTTTCGCCGGGCTCAACACCGCCCTGGGCTTGGCCGAGCGCGGCGTCGAGGGAGTGGCCCTGGTCGAGGCCCAGACCCTCGGCTACGGTGCGTCCGGGCGCAACGCTGGCTTCGTGTTCGGCGGGTTCTCGCGCGGTGAGGACGCGCTGCTGCGCGAACTGGGTCCCCAACGCGCGCGCGCCTTGTACGCGGGCAGCACCGACGCGGTCGAGCTGATCCGCTCGCGCATCCATCGCCACGGCCTGGACTGCGATGCGGTCGAGGCCGGGGTGATCTGGGCCAACTGGTTCCGCGATCCCGAACCGTTGCATGCGCGTCAGCGCCTGCTGGCCGAGCACTACGGCGTCGACTGGCGCTGGCTGGCGCAGGACGAATTGCGCGGACTGGTGTGCAGCGACCGTTACCACGACGGCCTGTTCGAACCGCAGGCCTTCCATTTCCATCCGCTCAAGTACGCGCTGGCTCTGGCGACTCTGGCCGAGCGCGCCGGCGTCGCCGTGCACGAGCGCACGCCGGCGACCGCGCTGCGTCGCGACGGCGCCCTGTGGCGGGTGAGCACGCCGCAGGGCGAGATCGCCGCGCCGCGGGTGGTGCTGGCCTGCGGCGGCTATCTTGCCGGGCTGCGCGCGCGCGTGGACGCCGGCGTGATGCCGATCGCGACCTACGCCGTGGTCACCGAGCCGCTGCGCGAACGTTTGGACGAGGCGCTGCGCACGCGCGCAGCGATCTACGACACCCGTTTCGCGTTCGACTACTACCGGCCGCTGCCGGACACGCGCCTGCTCTGGGGCGGGCGGATCTCGGTGCTGGACCGTTCGCCGGCGGCGGTCGAACGCCTGCTGCGGCGCGACCTGCTCAAGGTGTTCCCGCAGTTGGAAGGCGTGCGCATCGAGCAGGCCTGGTCTGGGCTGATGAGCTATGCGCGCCACCAGATGCCGCAGATCGGCCAGGTCGAGGACGGACTGTGGCTGGCGCAGGCCTTCGGTGGCCACGGCGTCGCACCGACCACCTTCGCCGGCGAGCTGTTGGCCGCGGCGATCGCGCACGGCGATCCGCGCTGGCGCGAGTTCGAATCTTACGGTCTGGTCTCGGCGCTGAAGCCGGCCGGGCTGCTGGGCGCGCAGTTGAGCTACAGCTGGGCGCAGTTCAAGGATCGCTGGAAAGACTGGAACGAGAGGAAGCGCGAGTGAGCCAAGACCACGATGCGGCCGGGCGGGGCGACCTGAGCTGGAGCGAGTTCGAGAGGGTGATGCTGTGCGCCGGCACGGTGCTGCGGGTCGAGGATTTTCCCGAAGCGCGCAAGCCGGCGTGGAAGCTGTGGGTGGACTTCGGACCGCATGGGGTGCGCAAGACCAGCGCCCAGGTCAAACAGCTGTACGCGGCCGAGGAACTGATCGGGCGCCAGATCGTCGGCGTGATCAACTTCCCGCCCAAGCAGGTCGGGCCGTTCCGTTCCGAGTTCCTGCTGACGGGGTTTCCGACCGAAGACGGCGTGGTGATCACCACGATCGAACGCGAAGTACCGAACGGGACACGGCTGGCCTGAGCCGTCCAGCCTTGGCCTTGGGGTAGGAGCGGCATAAGCCGCGACTGCGAAACCAGCTTGCGTCGCCGCTCCGATGGCGCGGTCGCGGCTTACGCCGCTCCTACCCCAGAGCATGCGGCACATTAAATATCTTTAATCGCCCGCCCAGGCCCCCGTAGCCCGCCGCCGCCTAGCCTGCAATCGTGATCGCTCCGGTCGCGTCTTCGAGAGAGGCCGCCATGCCCCGCACTCTGCTGGTTCCCATCGCTAGCGCCTTGCTGTTCCTGAGCCTGGGCGCCACCGCCGCGCAGCCCGCCGCACCGGCCGCGCATCCGGCTCCCGCCGCCCAGCCCGTGGCCGCGCGCCCCGCGGCCCAGCCGATGGCGGCCACCACCAATCCCGCGCCGGCCAAGGCCGCGGCCGAGCATTGCCGCGACAGCAAAGGCAAGTTCGCGTCCTGCGAAAAGAAGGCCGCGCCCAAGCGTTGCCGCGACACCCAGGGCAAATTCACCGCCTGCCCGAAGTGATCGCGCGGTCGGCTACCGTGGGCCGACCGCCAGCGCGCAACCGGACCTCGTCGTCCACAACAGGGGCAGCTTCGGCTGCCCTTGTTGTTTCGCAGGTACACCCGGCGCCAGGCTTCGGTACCGATCGCGAGCGGTATCTCCACGGCGCCGACAGTCCGCCCCCAAAACGCACCAGGGCAGTCGAAGCTGCCCTGGTGTCTTGCTTCTTCGCGAAGGCCGCAGCCGTCGCGTTGCTGGCGTGATTCAGAGCGCTTCGAACACGCCCGCCGCGCCCATGCCGGTACCGATGCACATGGTCACCAGGCCGTACTTCTGTTGACGACGGCGCAGGCCGTGGACGATGGTCGCGGTGCGGATCGCACCGGTCGCGCCCAGCGGATGGCCGAGCGCGATCGCGCCGCCGAGCGGGTTGACTTTGGACGGGTCCAGGCCGCTGTCGCGGATCACCGCCAGCGCCTGCGCGGCGAAGGCTTCGTTGAGCTCGATCCAGTCGATCTGGTCCTGGGTCAGGCCGGCCTGCTTGAGCGCCTTGGGAATCGCCGCGATCGGGCCGATGCCCATCACTTCCGGACGCACGCCGGCGACCGAGAAGCTGACGAAACGCGCGAGCGGGGTCAGGCCGTAGTCCTTGACCGCCTGGCCCGAGGCCAGCAGCACCGCGGCGGCGCCGTCGCTCATCTGCGAGGCGGTGCCGGCGGTGACGGTGCCGCCGAACTGGCCGTTGCGGAACACCGGCTTGAGCTTGGCCAGCGCCTCCAGCGAAGCGTCGGCGCGCGGGCCTTCGTCGAGCTCGATCAGGCTCTTGCGCAGCTTGATGGTGTTGCCGGACAGGTCGGGCAGGTGCGACAGCACCTCGTAGGGGCTGATCTCGCTCTTGAACTCGCCGGCCAGTTGCGCGGCGATGGCCTTCTGGTGCGAGGCCAGCGCGAACGCGTCCTGGTCCTCGCGCGAGATCTTCCATTCCTCAGCGACCTTCTCGGCGGTGATGCCCATGCCGTAGGCGATGGCGACGTGGTCGTCCTTGAACACGCTCGGGCTCAGCGCGACCTTGTTGCCCATCATCGGCACCATCGACATCGACTCGGTGCCGCCGGCCAGGACCAGGTCGGAGTTGCCCAGGCGGATCTCGTTGGCGGCCAGCGCCACGGCCTGCAGGCCGGAGGAGCAGAAGCGGTTGATGGTCTGCGCGGCGATGGTGTTGGGCAGGCCGGCCAGCAGCACGCCGATGCGCGCCACGTTCATGCCTTGCTCGCCCTCGGGCATGGCGCAGCCGATGATGGCGTCGTCGATGCGGTTGAGGTCGATGCCCGGGGCCTGCGCGACCACCGACTTGAGCACGTGGGCGAGCATGTCGTCGGGGCGAGTGTTGCGGAATACGCCGCGCGGGGCCTTGCCCACCGGAGTACGGGTGGCGGCGACGATGTAGGCGTCTTGAACTTGCTTGGTCATGTCTATGAGTCCTATGTCGTCGGCGCTTAGTTACGGAGCGGCTTGCCGGTCTTGAGCATGTGCGCGATGCGCTCCTGCGTCTTGGGCATCTGCGCCAGGGCGACGAAGTGCTCGCGCTCGAGCTTGAGCAGCCATTCCTCGTCGACCAGCGCGCCGCGGTCGACTTCGCCGCCGCAGATCACGGTGGCGATGCGGGTGGCGATTTCGTAGTCGTGCGGCGAGATGAAGCGGCCTTCCAGCATGTTGACCAGCAGCATCTTGAAGGTCGCGATGCCGACGTCGCCGGCGACCTGGACCCGGCGGCCGGGCAGGGGCGGGCGGTAGCCGCTCTCGGCCAGGCCGCGCGCCTGGGCCTTGGCCACGTGCAGCAGTTCGAAGGCGTTGAACACCACCGCGTCGCCATCGCGGGCCAGCTTGAGCTCGCGCGCTTCGAAGGCCGAGGTCGAGACCTTGCCCATGGCCACCGACTCGAACGCGGTCTTGAGCTGGGCGAACACGTCGCCGCTCGGACCGGCCGCGTCGGAGGCGCGCACCGCGAACTCCTTCAGGCCGCCGCCGGCCGGCAGCAGGCCGACGCCGGCCTCGACCAGGCCGATGTAGCTTTCCAGCGCGAACACGCTCTTGGCCGCATGCATCTGGAACTCGCAGCCGCCGCCCAGGGCCAGGCCGCGCACCGCCGCGACCACCGGCACCAGCGAGTACTTGATGCGCTGGCTGGTGGCCTGGAAGTTGGCGACCATGGCCTCGAAGCCCTTGAGGTCGCCGGCCTGCAGCAGGCCGAGCGCGCCGGACAGATCGGCGCCGGCCGAGAACGGCTCCTTCGGCTGCCAGATCACCACGCCCTTGAACTGCTTCTCGGCGATGCCGATGGCTTCCTGGATGCCGTTGAGCACGTGGTCGTTGACCGTGTGCATCTTGGTCTTGAAGCTGATCACGGCGATGTCGTCGCCGTCGTCGGCCCACAGGCGGATGCCGTCGTTCTCGAACACGGTCTGGCCCTGCGAGAACTTCTCGCCGAGCAGGGCGTCGGGGAAACGCTGACGCGCGTAGACCGGGTTGGACGAGCGCGCGACCTTGGCGTTGCGGCCCGGGCTGTAGCTGCCGTCGGCGCCGTGCACGCCGTCGCGACCGTCGAACACCCAGTTCGGCAGCGGCGCGGGCGCCATCGCCTTGCCGGCGACGATGTCCTCGGCGATCCAGTCGGCGACCTGCTTCCAGCCGGCGGCCTGCCAGGTTTCGAACGGACCCAGCGACCAGCCGTAGCCCCAGCGCATCGCGAAGTCGACGTCGCGCGCGGTGTCGGCGATCGACTCCAGATGGAAGGCGCTGTAGTGGAAGCTGTCGCGGAACACGGCCCACAGGAACTGCGCCTGCGGATGGCTGCTGGCACGCAGGGCGGCGAACTTCTTGGCCGGGTCGCGCTCCTTGAGCAGGGCGGCGACGTCGGCGTCGAGCTCACCGGCCGAGACGCGGTAGTCCTGCGCCTTCAGGTCCAGCACCAGGATGTCCTTGCCGCGCTTGGTGTAGACGCCGGCGCCGGTCTTCTGGCCCAGCGCGCCCTTCTCGATCAACGCGGCCAACCACTTGGGCGCCTTGAAGTACGAGTGCCACGGGTCGTCGGGCAGGGTGTCGGCCATGGTCTTGATGACGTGGGCCATGGTGTCCAGGCCGACCACGTCCGCGGTGCGGTAGGTCGCCGACTTGGGACGGCCGATCGCCGGGCCGGTCAGGGCGTCGACGGTGTCGAAGCCCAGGCCGAACTGCTCGGTGTGGTGCATCGCGGCCAGCATCGAGAACACGCCGATGCGGTTGCCGATGAAGTTCGGGGTGTCCTTGGCGATCACCACGCCCTTGCCCAGGGTGGTGGTGAGGAAGGTTTCCAGGCCCTCGAGCACGCTCGCGTCGGTGCCGCGGGCCGGGATCAGCTCGGCCAGGTGCATGTAGCGCGGCGGGTTGAAGAAGTGCACGCCGAGGAAGCGGTGGCGCAGCTGCTCGGGCAGCACTTCGGCCAGCTTGTTGATGCCCAGGCCCGAGGTGTTGGAAGCCAGCACGGTGTGCTCGGCCACGAACGGGGCGATCTTCTTGTAGAGGTCCTGCTTCCAGTCCATGCGCTCGGCGATGGCCTCGATGATCAGGTCGCAGTCGCGCAGCTGTTCCAGGCCGGTCTCGTAGTTGGCCGCGCTGATGCGCTCGGCCAGGCCCTTGGCGGCGAGCGGGGCGGGGCTGAGCTTGCCCAGGTTCGCGATCGCCTTGGCGACGATGCCGTTGGGGTCGCCCTCCTTGGCCGGCAGGTCGAACAGCACCGTGTCGACGCCCGCGTTGGTCAGGTGCGCGGCGATCTGCGCGCCCATGACGCCGGCGCCCAGGACCGCGGCTCGGCGGACAAGCAATTTGTTAGACATCGTCTGCAACTCCTTGGATTGATTGCACTATGTTGCGGCGCCAGGACGGTACGGAAGCGGGGCAACCGATGGGGTCGCCCAGGCGCGGTCGGAAAAGGGTCGGCCGAGCGCTTGGCTCAGCTCTTGAAGCCGGCAGCGGCGAAACGGATCAGCTCGCGGCCCGCGCGCTCACGATGCGCCGCCTCGGTGACACCGGCGGGACGCTTGATCAGGCCGAAGTCGGCCATGGCGTAGGTCAGCGACCCGGCCAGGAAGTCCAGGCGCCAGTACAGTTCCTCCTTGCTCAGGCCGGGCACCGCGGCCGCGATCGCCTTGGCGAATTCGCGCAGCACGTGGCCGTAGTGGTCGGACAGGAACTTGCGCAGGCTGTCGTTCTTTTCGGCGTAGGCGCGGGCGACCACGCGCACGAAGGCGGCGCCGCCGTGGCGGTCCTGAGCCAACGCCAGGGCCGGCTCCACGAACGCGGCCAGGATCGGTTCGAGTTCGCCCGGATGCTGCTGGATCGCTTCCTGCAGGGCGCTCAGGCGCTGCCGGCTCATGTCGTCCATGCGGCGGCGGAACACCTCGTTGACCAGGTTTTCCTTGCTGCCGAAGTGGTAGTTGACCGCAGCGATGTTGACGTCGGCGCGGCTGGTGACCTGGCGCAGGGACGTGCCGGTGAAGCCGAACTGGGCGAACAGCTCTTCGGCAGCGCCGAGGATGCGGTCCTTGGTGGAGAAATGGGCGGTGGCGGCCATGGGGCTCCAGGGTGGCTGAATCAAACGCTTGTTTGATCGTAGTCCCGGCTTGGCCGGATCGTCAACGGATTTTCAGCACAACCGTGCAAATCGCATGACCGATCCGGTAGAATTACCGTAGCCATATCGGCTAAACCCGCGTCCTGTCGCGGGTTTTCTGTTATTCTCGGGCCCTCGCAAGGAAGCAGTAGCGGCCCGCCTACCCGGAGAATTTCCATGGCGCTGGAGCGCACCCTGTCCATCATCAAGCCCGACGCCGTCGCCAAGAACGTCATCGGTGAGATCTACACGCGTTTCGAGAAGGCGGGCCTCAAGGTCGTCGCTTCCAAGATGAAGCACCTCTCCAAGCAGGAAGCCGAAGGTTTCTACGCCGTGCACCGCGAGCGTCCGTTCTTCGCCGCCCTGGTCGAGTTCATGATCAGCGGTCCGGTGGTGATCCAGGCGCTGCAGGGCGAGAACGCCGTGCTCAAGCACCGCGACCTGATGGGCGCGACCAATCCGAAGGACGCAGCGCCGGGCACCATCCGCGCCGACTTCGCCGACAGCATCGACGCCAATGCCGTGCACGGCTCGGACAGCCTGGAGAACGCCGCGATCGAGATCGCGTACTTCTTCCCGGCCACCGACGTGTACGCGCGCTAAGCCCACGTCGTGAACGACCTCCGCGCCAACGCGAACGATCTTGCGCACGCCGGCGACACGCCGGCGTCGGCAACGCCCGCGGGCGCTGACGCCAATGGCACGAAGGTCGTTGATGCCGTCAACGCCGACGTCGGCACCACCGACGTCGCGGTCGTCGCGACGCAGCCGGCCAGCTCCGGCTTCGTCGCGTTCGATCCGAGCAAGACCAACCTGTTCGATCTCGACCGCGTCTCGCTGGAAGACTTCTTCGAGCAGACCCTGGGCGAGAAGCGCTTCCGCGCGCACCAGGTGATGAAGTGGATCCACCACCGCTACGTCACCGACTTCAACGACATGACCGACCTGGGCAAGGCGCTGCGCGCCAAGCTCGAGCAGCATGCGCAGGTGCGCGTGCCGCAGGTCGTGTTCGACAAGGCCTCCACCGACGGCACCCACAAGTGGCTGCTGGGCATGGACCCGAAGAACGCGATCGAGACGGTGTTCATCCCCGACAAGGGCCGCGGCACCCTTTGCGTGTCCTCGCAGGTCGGCTGCGCACTGAACTGCCAGTTCTGCTCGACCGCGACCCAGGGCTTCAACCGCAACCTGTCGACCGCCGAGATCATCGGCCAGGTCTGGGTCGCGGCGCGCCACCTCGGCAACGTTCCGCATCAGCAGCGCAAGCTCACCAACGTGGTGATGATGGGCATGGGCGAGCCGCTGGCGAATTTCGACAACGTCGTGCGCGCCATGAGCATCATGCGCGACGACCTGGGCTACGGCCTGGCCAACAAGCGCGTGACCCTGTCGACCGCCGGCATGGTGCCGATGATCGACAAGCTCGGCGAGGTCAGCGACGTCTCGCTGGCGGTGTCGCTGCACGCGGCCAACGACGAGCTGCGCAGCGAGCTGGTCCCGCTCAACAAGAAGTACCCGATCGCGCAGCTGATGGAAGCCTGCGTGCGTTACGCGCTGCGCAAGCGCGGCACCTCGGTGACCTTCGAGTACACCCTGATGAAGGGCGTCAACGACCAGCCCCAACACGCGCGCCAACTGCTGCGGCTGCTGCGCCAGTTCGACAACGCGGTGCAGATGAAGGACGCGGCCAAGGTCAACCTGATCCCGTTCAATCCGTTCCCGGGCACGCGCTTCGAGCGCCCCGACGACGCGGCGATCCGCGCGTTCCAGAAACTGCTCAACGACGCCGGCATGATCGCGCCGGTGCGCCGCACCCGCGGCGACGACATCGACGCGGCCTGCGGGCAGCTCAAGGGCCAGGTCATGGACCGGACCCGGCGCCAGGCCGAATTCCGCAAGAAACTCGAATCTCAGGGGCTGGGCGATGCGGCGTAAAGGGCAGGGGAGTGGGGCGAAGTGGCCGCTGGTCGCGGTGGCGTTGCTGCTGGTCCTGACCGCGCTCACGGGCTGCAAGCGCCTGACTTTCGTCCGGCCGAACTTCGACAAGGTCAACTACGAACACACCGGGCCGGACTACTCGGTCCGCGACGACAAGCGCAGCAAGGACGCCGCCTCGGCCCGCAACCGGCTCCAGTTGGCGCAGGCCGCGCTGCGCAACGGCGACCTCGACGGCGCCGAGCGCGATGCCCACACCGCGCTCAAGGCCGACCCGCGCTCGGCCGACGCCCACACCATCCTCGGCGCGATCGCCGAGCGCCGCGGCAATACCGCCGCTGCCGGCCAGTACTACAAGAAGGCGGTCGATCTGGCCCCCGACCGCGGCGCCTTCCTCAACAATTACGGTGCCTGGCTGTGCAGCAGCGGCCGCGCGGCCGAGTCGTTGAGCTGGTTCGATCGCGCCCTGGCCGACAGCGCCTACACGACCCCGACCGCGGCCTTGGCCAATGCCGGCAGCTGCGCCGCCACCGCCGGCCAGTACGAGCGCGCCGAGCGCGACCTGCGCACCGCCCTGGCCCTGGACGCCGGCAACGCGCTGGCCCTGGGCGGCCTGGCCCGGATCGAGCTGCAAAAGGGCAATGCCTTCGAAGCACGAGCTTTTTCTGAACGTAGGCTGGCTGCCGCACCGGTAGATCCGGATGCGCTGATGCTTGCGTCACAAATCGAACAAAAACTCGGCGACACGGCTGCCGCCGCAAGATACGTTCAGCGTCTACGGGCGGAGTTCCCTGACGCGCAGGGCTCCGGGACAGGGGATGACGGTAAGCGATGATGCTTTCGAACGAAGTCGCGCCTGACGGCGGGGGTAGCTGTGGCGCGCGCCTCAAATCTGCCCGCGAGCGGGCCGGTCTGTCGCACGCGGACGTTTCCGCGCGTCTGAAAATGCCGACCCGTGTGGTCCAGGCACTGGAAGACGACGACCTGGCGCGCATCGGCGCACCGGTGTTCGTGCGCGGTCAGCTGCGCAGCTACGCACGCCTGCTCGGGGTCGATCTCGAGCCCGAACTCGACCGTGTCGCCGTCGCCCAGGTGGCGCCGTCGGAGCTGGTCAGCCACACCCACACGCCGCGCTACCGCCGCGTGTTCGAACAGGCCACCCGGCGTGCGATCTATATCGTGCTGACCGCCGCGATCGCGGTACCGGTCTGGCTGGCCACGCGTCCGCACCTGGACAGCAACCTGGCGGTGCAGTCGCTGGACGTGCCGGCGACGCCGGCCGCGACCGACGCGGCGCCGACCACCGAACCCGCCGTCGCGGCCCAGCGCACTCCGCTGATCGCCTCGATGGCCTCGCTGCCGGCCGCGCCGGCAGCGCAAACCGCGCTGTCGCTGAATTTCAGCGGCGACAGCTGGGTGCAGGTGTATGCCGTCGACGGCAGCACCCTGGAGCAGGGCCTGCTCGGCGCCGGCGAACGCCGCAGCTACGGCGCCGGCCAAGTCGCGCGCGTGGTGCTGGGCAACTCGGCCGCGGTCGAAGTGCTGCAGGCCGGCAAACCCGTCGATCTGGCGCCGTTCAGCCGCGCGAACGTCGCGCGCTTTACGCTATCCTCTGACGGTTCCCTCGCGCCGGTCGCCGACTGACCCGCGACGCGGGTCTGCGCATGCCCGCTTAGGGCATGTCCCTCACTGGCCCGCGCTGCGGGCCGGTCATATTCCTTTGGGCTCCAGCCGGTCGGCGGGGCGAGATGAGCGATGGCGATCGACGAGCTGCTGGACGAACACGAACAAAGCGAACGCGTACTCGAATGGCTGCGCCGTAACGGCGCTGCCCTGATCGGCGGCATCGCCCTGGGCCTGGCTGCGATCGGCGGCTGGAAGTGGTGGGACAACCACCAGATCCAGCAGCAGGCTCAGGTCGCCAACCAGTACCAGGCCGCGCTCGACGCGATCGAAGCCAAGGACAAGGGCGCCGAAGCCAAGGTCAAGGCGCTCGGCCAGAACACCTATCACACGCTCGCCGCGTTGCGCCTGGCACAGTCGCAGGTGGTCGCCAACCAGCGCGATCCGGCGATCGCGACCCTGCGCTCGATCAAGAGCGAAGACCCGGCCATCGCCGAGATCGTCAACCTGCGTCTGGCGCGTTTGCTGATCGAAGCCAAGCAGGCCGACGCCGCGCTCAAGCTGCTCGCCAACGCGACCACGCCGACCGCGATCGCGGTGCGCGGCGACGCTCAGCTGGCCCTGGGCCAGCGCACCAAGGCGCAGGAAGCGTATACGCAAGCGATGACCAAACTCGACGTGGCGTCGCCGCAGCGTCGTTTGCTCGAACTCAAGCTCACCGAAGCCGGCGGTTCGCCGGTCAAGCCCGAGGCCAAGTCTTGATGAAGGTTGCAGCCATGACCCCCAGCCGCACCGCGGTTCGCGTTTCTGCCGTCCTGCTGTGCTCGTTCGCACTGGCCGGCTGTTCCACCGTCAAGGGCTGGTTCGGCGACGGCAAGAAGGACGACGGCAAGCCCAACGAGCCGGTCGAACTGACCGACATCACCGCCACCGCCAACGTCGCCAAGCTGTGGTCGACCCACGCCGGCAAGGGCGAGAAGCGCATGGGCGTGCGCCAGGGCCCGGCGATCGCCGACGGCCGCGTCTACGCCGCCGCGATCGAAGGCGGCGTGCACGCCTTCGACCTGCAGACCGGCAAGACGATCTGGGACTACCAGCCCATGCGTCAGGGCGAGGACAGCAACAAGAAGGACAAAGAAATCCGCCTCTCCGGCGGCCCCGGCGTCGGCGAAGGCCTGGTCGTGGTCGGTGGCCTGGACGGCGAAGTGATCGCGCTGGACGCCGCCAGCGGCGCCGAGAAGTGGCGCGCCAAGGTCGCCAACGAAGTCATCGCCGCTCCGGCGATCGGCATGGGCTTGGTGTTCGTGCGTTCCAACGACGGCCGCCTGAGCGCGTTCGACGCCGCCAGCGGCGAGCGTCGCTGGTTCTGGACCCACGACGTGCCGATGCTGTCGCTGCGCGGCAACGACGCGCCGGTGCTCGGCCCGGGCGTGGTCTTCGTCGGCAACGACGACGGCACCGTGGCCGCGCTGTCGGCGACCGACGGCCGCCCGATGTGGGAACAGCCGATCGCGCAGCTGGAAGGCCGCACCGAGCTCGACCGCATGGCCGACATCGACGGCACTCCGGTGCTCGAAGGCAGCACTCTGTACGCGAGCAGCTTCAAGAAGCAGACCGTGGCCCTCGACGGCCCCAGCGGCCGCCCGATGTGGAACAGCGAGCACGGCGGTTCCGGCCGCGTCGGCGTCGGCAGCAATCGCCTGGTGGTCACCGATCCGACCGGCACCGTGTTCGGCCTGGACAAGGCCGGCGGCAGCGCGATGTGGCAGCAGGCCGGTCTGGCCCGCCGCAACGTCACCGGCGCGGCGGTGCAGGGCGACTACGCCGTGGTCGGCGATTTCGACGGCTACGTGCATTGGCTGAAGCTCGACAACGGCGAGTTCGCCGCACGTCAGCGCGTCGGCGGCAAGGCCCTGCGCGCGACGCCGGTGGTCGCCGACGGCGTGCTGGTGGTGCAGAACGTCGAAGGCGAACTGACCGCGTTCAAACTGCAGTAAGCGCGACGCCCAGCCCGGCCGGCGTTCGCGCCGCCGGGCCGGTTCCCGCTGCGACCCCAGGCCCGGATCGGCTCAGCGCCGACCCGGGCCGTTCGTTTTACCGCGCCACGGCCCAGGCCGGCAGCGCAAGCGCAAGATCCGTTCGCTGCGACGCGGCGATCCGCACCCGCAATCCGGCCGCCGAAGGCGCCAGCGCGGGCGCTCTGGCACTATGTCGGCCTGTCGCAGCCCCGCGCACCCGCGCCGAGCCGGACGCCGAACTCCGTATCGCGGCGGCTTTTCGCCTGATTCCATCGCGTTATCCCATCCCGTTCCTCTTTCTGGCTTCGCATCATGCTTCCGTTAGTTGCCCTCGTTGGCCGCCCCAACGTCGGAAAATCGACTTTGTTCAATGCGCTCACGCGCAGCCGTGACGCTCTGGTCCACGACCAGCCCGGCGTCACGCGCGACCGTCACTACGGCGTCTGCCGCCCCGAGGGCCTGCGCCCGTTCGCGGTGGTCGATACCGGCGGCATCGCCGGCGAGGACGAAGGTCTGGCCGGCGCGACCGCGCGCCAGGCCCGCGCCGCCGCCGAAGAAGCCGACCTCGTTTTGTTCATCGTCGACGGCCGCGAAGGCGCCTCGGCCCTGGACGACGACATCCTCAAGTGGCTGCGCAAGGCCGCCCGGCCGACCCTGCTGGTGGTCAACAAGACCGACGGCCTCGACGTCCAGGCCGCGCTCAACGAGTTTGCCCGCTACGGTTTCAGCGACCGGGTCGCGGTGTCGTCGGCGCACCGCCAGGGCATGGACCGTCTGCTCGAGGAAATCCTATCCAAGCTGCCGGAAGAGGGCGCCCAGGCCGAACTCGACAGCGACCCCTCGCGCATCCGCGTGGCCTTCATCGGCCGCCCCAACGTCGGCAAGTCGACCCTGGTCAATCGCCTGCTCGGTGAAGAACGCATGATCGCCTCGGAAGTCCCGGGCACCACCCGCGATTCGGTCGCCATCGACATGGAACGCGACGGCCGCCTGTACCGGCTGATCGACACCGCCGGCCTGCGCCGCAAGGCTCGGGTCGAGGAGGCGGTCGAGAAGTTCTCGATCATCAAGACCCTGCAGGCGATCGAGCAGTGCCAGGTCGCGGTGGTGATGCTGGACGCCGGCGAAGGCGTGACCGACCAGGACGCCAGCGTGCTGGGCTACGCGCTCGACGCCGGCCGCGCGCTGGTAGTGGCGATCAACAAGTGGGACGGCCAGACCGACTACCAGCGCCAGCAGACCGAAGGCCTGCTGGTGCGCAAGCTCGCCTTCGTCGACTGGGCCGAGGCGGTGCGGATCAGCGCCAAGCACGGCTCCGGCCTGGGCGAGCTGTTCAAGGCCGTACACCGCGCGCACGACTCGGCGACCCGCGTGTTCGCCACCGCCGAAGTCACCAAGGCCCTGGAAATCGCCTACGAGACCAACCCACCGCCGGTGGTGCGCGGTCACGTCGCCAAGCTGCGCTACGCCCACCCGGCGGCGAGCAATCCGCCGACCTTCGTGGTCCACGGCACCCGCCTGCGCACCCTGGCCGACAGCTACAAGCGTTATCTCGAAAACTTCTTCCGCAAGCGTTTCAAGCTGGTCGGCACGCCGGTGCGCTTCATTTTCAAGGAAGGCACCAACCCTTACGAGGGCAAAAAGAACGTGCTGACCGAGAAGCAGGTCGCGAAGAAGCGGCGTTTGATCCGGCACGTCAAGCGCGGCAAGTGATTGAGGCGCGCGTGTTGCGCGCCCGGGACGGCATTCGCCCTCGACCTGATTGAGATCGTTGCTGGCGGTCGCTGCTGGACTTGCCGCTACGCAACTCCGTATCGACGCAGACACCCGCTTGCCAATGCCGTCATTCCCGCGAAGGCGGGAATCCAGCGACTTCAGCCCGTTTCCTCAAGTCGCGAACACGCAACGCAGAACGGCATCACACAACGTCCGGCCTCCGACCGCGTCGCAGGCCTTGCCGCATGGCGCTAAAGTCACTGGATTCCCGCTTTCGCGGGAATGACGAGCAAGAGCAGAGGCGTTTCGGCTCGGTCCCGTACCGTTTCGCCGCCTCCGGAGTCGCCCCAAGCCCATGCGAGCCGACCCTCCTTCCAGCATCATCCCCCGATCCGAACTCACCCTCGGCCTGCTCGCCGGCGGCCGTGCCAGCCGGCTCGGCGGCCTCGACAAGGCCTGGTTGCTGCGCGACGGGCAAGCGCAGGTGCTGCGCCTGGCCCAGCGCTACGCCGCACAGACCTGCGCCGTCCTGATCAGCGCCAACCGCGAGCTAGACCGCTACGCCGCCCACGGCCTGCGTGCCGTCCCCGATCTGCGTGCGGACGTCGGCCCGCTGGGCGGTCTGGAAGCGCTGGCGACGGCCTGCGCCACGCCCTGGCTGCTGACTTTGCCGGTCGATGCGCTGACGCCGCCTCAGGATCTGCCCGCACGCCTGGCTGCCGCCGGTGCGCACGGCGCCTGCGCGATCGACGACGACGGCCTGCAACCGCTGTTCGCGCTATGGCGCGTGCCAGCGCTGCGGCCGCGCCTGGCCGATGCGCTCGCCCACGACCGCCTCGCGGTGCAGGGCCTGCAGGCCGAACTGGGCATGGCGCGCGTGCGTTGCGATGGCCTACGCTTCGGCAACCTCAACACTCCGGACGATCTGGCCGCAGCCGGCATCGCCGCACCCGCAGCCGACTGACGCCATGCACGATTTCCCCACCGGCCTGAGCTACGACGAAGCCATCGCGATCGTCGCCGAAGTTGCCGCCGCGCACCGGCTCGAGACCGAAACCCTGGCTCTGGCGCGTTGCCACGGCCGCATCCTGGCTCAGGACGTGGATGCGCCGCTGGCGCTGCCGCCGTTCGACAACAGCGCCATGGACGGTTACGCGTTCCGCCACGCCGATCTGGGCGGGGAGGGCGCGCGTCTGCGCCTGGCCGGCGAACAGTTCGCCGGCGCCGCGCTGGCACCGGCGCTGGCGCCCGGGCAGTGCCTGCGCATCACCACCGGCGCGCCGCTGCCGGCCGGCGCGGACACGGTCGCGATCAAAGAAAACGTGCGACTGGACGGCGATTTCGTGCGCATCCCCGCCGACACCGCGGCCGGCGCCAACGTGCGCTACGCCGGCGAAGACGTGCGCGTCGGCGACCGCGTGCTGCACGCGGGGCAGGCGCTGACGCCGGCGCGGGTCTCGCTGGCCGCGTCGCTGGGATTGCCGTCGCTGAGCGTGGCGCGGCGGCCGACGGTCGCGGTGTTCACCACCGGCGACGAGCTGGTCGAACCCGGCCTGCCGCTGGGACCGGGCCAGATCCACGACAGCAACCGCGAGCTGCTGATGGGCCTGCTGCGTGCCGACGGCCTGGAGCCGACCGCGTGGCCGCGTCTGCCCGACGATCCGCGCCAGGTCGAGATCGCACTGCGCGACGCCGCCTGCGCCTTCGATCTGGTCTTCACCTGCGGCGCGGTATCGGCCGGCGAGAAGGACCATGTACCGGCGGTGCTGGCGCAATTCGGCCGCACCCATTTCTGGAAAGTGCGGATGAAACCGGGCATGCCGCTGCTGTTCGGCAGCCTGGACCAGGCGCGTTTCCTCGGCCTGCCGGGCAATCCGGTGTCGGTGATGGCGACCTACCTGAGTTTCGGCCGCGCCCTGATCGACGGCCTGCAGGGCCGCAGCGAGCCGCGACCGCGCTGGCGCGCGCGCCTGGTCGGCAGCATCGACAAGACCCACGCGCGCCGCGAGTTCATCCGCGCGCGCCTGTCTGCGGGCGAGGACGGCGGTCTGCTCGCCGATCCCAATCCGGCCACCGGCTCGCACCGGCTGCGCGCGGCTGCCGACTCCAACGCCCTGATCGTGATCGGCGAAGGCCCGCAGACGCTGCGGGCCGGCGCCGTGGTCGAGGTGCTGCCGTACTGATGCGCGCAACGCTGCGTCGCCGGTGCCGCCGCACAGCGCCGGCGCGAAGGCGGATAATCGCGGCATGAGCATCGAACGCATCACTCCGGCCGAAGCGCTGCGCCGGCAACGCGCGGGCGCGATCCTGATCGACGTGCGCGAGGCCCACGAACGCGCCGCCGGCCGCGCCGAGCGGTCCTTGGGCGTGGCCCGCACCGAACTGGAAACCGACCCGTCCGCGAGCGTCGCCGACCGCGACGCCGAAGTGCTGCTGATCTGCCAATCCGGCGCGCGCTCGCTGCTGGCCGCGCAGGCGCTGCTCGACGCCGGCTACGTGCGCGTGGCCTCGGTCGAAGGCGGCACCGCGCGCTGGATCGCCGAGGGCCTGCCGCTGGCGCCGGCGGATGCCGACGCCGATTTCTACGACCGCTACTCGCGCCACCTGCGCCTGCCCGAAGTCGGCGTAGCGGGGCAGCGCCGTCTGCAAGCCGCGCGCGTGGCCATAGTCGGCGCCGGCGGGCTGGGTTCGCCGGCCGCGTACTACCTGGCCGCGGCCGGCGTCGGCACGCTGGTGCTGGCCGACGACGACCACGTCGACCGCAGCAACCTGCAGCGCCAGATCCTGCACACCGAGGCACGCATCGGCACACCCAAGGTGGAATCGGCGCGGATCGCGCTGGCGGCCTTGAACCCGCAGGTGCAGGTGCTGGGGTTTGCCGAGCGCATCGGTTCGGACAATGTCGAGCGCCTGATCGCCGACGCCGACGTGGTCATCGACGGCGCCGACAACTTCCCGGTGCGCTACCTGCTCAACGACGCCTGCGTGAAGCTGGGCAAGCCGCTGGTCTACGGCGCAGTGCACCGCTTCGAAGGCCAGGCCAGCGTGTTCGACGCCGGCCGCCGGCGCGGGCATGCGCCGTGCTACCGCTGTCTGTTCCCGGAACCGCCGCCGCCGGAAGCCGCGCCCAACTGCGCCGAGGCCGGCGTCCTGGGCGTGCTGCCGGGCGTGATCGGCCTGTTGCAGGCGACCGAAGCGATCAAGCTGATCCTGGGCATCGGCGAACCCTTGAGCGGGCGCCTGCTGCATTTCGACGCCCTGGCGATGCGTTTCCGCGAAACCCGTCTGCGTCCCGATCCGGGCTGCGCGGTGTGCGCGCCCGACCGGGCCTTCCCCGGCTACATCGACTACGCGGCCTTCTGCGCCGCGCACTGAGCCGCACGCCGCGATGTGACAGATGTGAATGCGGCCGATACACGGACTGTGCGACGTTTCCTGTCGTCGGGGATGGCCGACGCGGACGGACGTGTGGAGGCGGCATGCGGGGAGTGGCGAAGACGATATTGCTGGCGCTGGCGTGGCTGAGCGCACCGGCGCATGCAGGCGAAGTCTGCGCTCCGCCGTCCGGCCCCGACAGCTACGCCGCGCGCATCACCGCGATCGCCTGCCAGGAAAACGGCTTGTGGTTCGGCGCCTTCATCGACGCCAACGGCCGCCTGGCCAGCACCACCGTGGCGGAAGCCGAAACCGAGCGCCTGCGCGACGGCAGCACCCCGGCCTGGCGCCGCGTCGCCGACTACTGGAAGGGCAGCGGCCTGCTCTGGCAGATGAGCAGCTTCGCCGGCGCCGCCGAATGCAGCAGCGTGCCCGCCGCCGACCCCAGCCAGATGCGCGTCGCAAATGCGTCCTGCCGCGCCTTCCTGATCGACAACCCGTGGTCGGCGGTGTTCGTGTCCTACGTGATGAACCGCGCCGGCGTGCCCAACTTCCGCGCCTCGGCCAGCCACATCGACTACGTGCGCGACGCCTACCTGCACCCCGACAGCAGCCCGTTCCAATTCGCCGATCCCGATAACGCCGCGCCGGCTCCCGGCGACCTGCTGTGCTTCGTGCGCGCATCGGGCACGGTATTCGGCCACGAAGGGCTGAAGGCGTTCCTGGATCGCGACCAGGGCGCGCTCAACATGCATTGCGACATCGCCGCCACGGTCGACGGCGGCAAGGTCTATCTGATCGGCGGCAACGTGCTGCAGAGCGTGACCCTGCGCGAACTCAACCTCAACAGCGGCGGGCGGCTGTGGGCCTTGCCGCGCCGCGGTGCCGGGCCGGCCGACTGCCGTCCCGGCCACGAGGCAGGCTGCAACTTCAACCGCCAGGACTGGGCGGCGCTGCTCAAACTCAAGACCATGACCCCGACCACGCCTCGGCCGACCCTGACGCCGGCGCGCAACTGCTGCGAGGTCTGCCCCTTGCCGATGCCCGTGGGCATGCAGCGCTGTCCCGCTACGCCGGCCGCGTCGCCAGCGCCCGAACCGTCCGCGCCGGCGAACTAGCGCGCCGCGACCGCGCCTGCATCCGCGCCCGCGACCGCGAAGAACTCGCGCAAGGCCCGCTCGAACGCGGGCTGAGCGCCGATGCTGCTGTGGTCGGCGTGGGACAGCGCGACCACCTTCGGCGGCGTCGCCAGCGCGGCGATCAGACGGTCGGTGTTGCTGGCCGGGATTACCTGGTCGAGCCCGGCGCGCAGCACCAGGGTCGGTCCGCGGTAACCCGCCAACCAACGTGCCGATTCGAAACGATCGCGCACCATCCAGCCCATCGGCAGCAGGGGGTAGTGCGACTGCGCGACCGAGACCAGGCTGTCGAACGGCGTCACCAGCGCCAGGCGCGCCACCGGTCGCTGTGAGGCGACATGGCTGGCCACGCCGCTGCCGAGGCTGCAGCCGATCACGTCGATGGGCTGACCCGGATGCGCCGCGCGCACGCGGTCGTAGAAGCTCAGCGCATCGCCGAACAGCGCCGCCTCGCTGGGCTGGCCATCGCTGGCGCCGAAGCCGCGGTAGGCGAGCAGGTAAACGCTGCGGTCCGGGAACAAGCGCGCGATCTGGTCGCGGCGTGCCTCGATGCGCTCGGCGTTGCCGCCGAAGTAGAGGATGGGCCGCGGCGCGCTCGGATTCACCGCCCAGCCGCGCAGATGCACGCCTTCGCGTTCCAGCACGAAATCGGTGCTGGCCGGATCCACGCGTGTGTGCTGGCCGTAATAGATCAGGTCGCGCTGCTTGGCGTACATCAGCCCGCAGATGCCTGCGTAGACCACGGCCGGTACACCTAGCAATGCCATCAAGGTCTGCCTCGAGACTTTGAGCGCCATAGCGTTTCCCCTTGTCTGTCGAAGCCTGCAACGCCCTCGACTATGACCAACGCCGAACGCGTCTGACAACGGGCATCCGGCATGGCATCCGTCTGGGCCAGGGCCATGCGACGGCCGCGTCTAGGCCGCGCCGATCACCGCGTCGATCTGTTCGGGCGTGGTCGCGTAGCTGGTCACCAGGCGCACGAAGCGCTGGTCGGCGGCGATCGCGAAGCCCTCGGGCAGGCCGCGGCTGGCCCAGTCGGCGCAGACGATGCCGGCCTCGCGCCAGCGCGTCGCCAGTGCCGCCGGCAGCACCGCGAACACCTCGTTGGCCTGGGCCGGCCAGGGCAGGCGCACGCCGGGCAGGGCGGCCAGCGCCGCGGCCAGGCGCGCCGCCATCGCATTGGCGTGGCGGGCGTTGTCGCGCCAGTGCCCGTCTTCGAGATAGGCCGCCATCTGCGCGCCGAGCAGGCGGCTCTTGGACAGGGTGTGGCCGGCGCGCTTGCGCTGGAACGGCAGCGACGCCGCCAGCGCCGGGTCGAACACGATCACCGCCTCGCAGGCCAGGGCGCCGTTCTTGGTCGCGCCGAAACTCAGCGCATCGAAACCGGCCTGCCAGCTCATCGCCGCGGCGCTGCAGCCCAAGGCTTCGATCGCATTGCCGAAACGCGAGCCGTCGAGGTGGCAGCGCAGGCCGTGGCGGCGCGCGAGCGCGGTCAGCGCCTGCAGTTCGTCCAGCGAGTACAGCGTGCCGGCCTCGGTGACCTGCGACAGCGACAACGCCGCCGGCTGCACCGAGCGGGCGACGCCGGGGCTGAGGCGGGCGAGGGCGTCGCTCAGGCCCTCGGGGGTGATCTTGCCGGCGATGCCGGGGATCCCGATCAGCTTGGCGCCACCGCTGTAGAACTCGGGCGCGCCGCATTCGTCTTCGAGGATGTGGCTCTCGGCGTGGCACAGCACCGCGCCCCAGGGCGGACACAGCGCGGCCAGGGCCAGTGCGTTGGCGGCGGTGCCGGTGGCGGTCAGCCAGGCCTGCAGCGGGCGCTCGAAGACCTCGGCCAGCAGGGCTTCGGCGCGGGCGCTGTAGCGGTCGGCGCCGTAGGACGGCTCGGCGTCGGCGTTGGCGCGCACGATCGCCTCCAGCACCCGCGCGCTGGCGCCGACGACGTTGTCGCTGGCCAGGTTGATGCGCGGGCGCTCCGGTATCGGGTTGCCCGTCATTTCGGATGCGCGCGCTGCGCGGCCTCGAACGCGGCCAGCTGTTCGGGCGTGGCCTCGGTCTGGTGCTGCGCCTTCCATTGCGCGAACGGCTGGCCGTAGACGGCCTCGCGCGCCTCGTCGCGCGTCATGGTGATGCCGCGCGACTCGGCGGCCTCGCGGTACCAGTCGGCCAGGCAGTTGCGGCAGAACCCGGCCAGGATCATCAGGTCGATGTTCTGCACCTCCGGGCGCTCCTGCATCAGGTGCTGGCGCAGGCGCCGGAACGCGGCGGCCTCGATGGCGATGGTGTCGTGATCGGTTTCGTTCATGGCGGCTCGGCCGGTGTGGCGTGAATGGGGGATAATGCGCGGCCCAACACCCGACGCCAATCCCGCCTCATGACGTCCGCTCCGACCCCGGCCCGCATCCTCGACGGCAAGCGCATCGCCGAGGACCTGCTCGACAATCTCAAGGCCCGGGTCGACGCGCGCGTGGCGGCGGGCCTGTCGCGGCCCGGCCTGGCCGTGGTCCTGGTCGGCAACGACCCGGCCTCCAGCGTGTACGTGCGCAACAAGCGCCGCGCCGCGCAGAAGGTCGGCATCCGCGCGATCGACTACGACCTGCCGGCCGACACCAGCGACGCCGACCTGCTGGCCCTGGTCGACCGCCTCAACGCCGATCCCGAGGTCCACGGCATCCTGGTCCAGCTGCCGCTGCCGGACCGCCGCGACGGCACCGCGCTGATCCACCGCATCGACCCGCGTAAGGACGTCGACGGCTTCCATCCGGAGAACGTCGGCCACCTCGCGCTGCGCCAGTTCGGCCTGCGCCCGTGCACGCCGCGCGGCATCACCACGCTGCTGGCCTACACCGACCGCCCGGTGCGCGGGCAGAGCGCGACCATCGTCGGGGTCAGCAACCACGTCGGCCGGCCGATGGCGCTGGAACTGCTGATCGCCGGCTGCACCGTCACCAGCTGCCACAAGTTCACTCCGCCGGAGGTGCTGGAAGCCTCGGTGCGCGGCGCCGACATCCTGGTGGTCGCGGTCGGCCGCCCGCAGTTGATCCCGGGCGAGTGGGTCAAGCCCGGCGCGGTGGTGATCGACGTCGGCATCAACCGCCTCGACGACGGCCGCCTGGTCGGCGACGTCGGCTTCGCCGCGGCCGCCCAGCGCGCCAGCTGGATCACTCCGGTCCCCGGCGGCGTCGGCCCGATGACGGTCGCGACCCTGATGCAGAACACCCTGGAAGCGGCCGAGGCGGCGGACGCCTGAGTTCGCCGCGACTTCGGTTGCTTCGGGGTAGGAGCGGCGTAAGCCGCAACCGCATACCTTCGGCCACCGGCGCGGGTCGCGGCTCACGCCGCTCCTACCCCAAGGCAGGACATGAACCCGCATGTCGTGCCCCGTGCCCGGCCTCGCTCCAGCCCTAGTGCCCGATCCGCCCGCGGAACGCCGAATTCCACCCGTCACCCCAGCGCCGCGGCTGCGGTTCGGGTTACAATGACTCGCTTCATCCTCCCGGGCCCGCCCATGCTGCGCATCCAGGCTGAAGCGCTTACCTACGACGATGTGTCTCTCGTCCCCGCGCATTCGCTCGTCCTGCCTAAGGACGTCACCCTCTCGACCCGTCTGACCCGCGACCTGAGCATCCGCCTGCCGTTGGTATCGGCGGCGATGGACACCGTCAGCGAGGCCCGCCTCGCGATCGCGATGGCCCAGCTCGGCGGCATCAGCATCGTCCACAAGAACATGAGCCTGGAAGCCCAGGCCGCCCAGGTCGCCCAGGTCAAGAAGTTCGAGGCCGGCGTGATCAAGGAGCCGTTCACCGTCGGTCCCTCGACCACCATCGGCGAGGTGCTCAAGCTGACCCGGGCCCGCAACATCTCCGGCGTGCCGGTGGTCGACGGCGGCCAGCTGGTCGGCATCGTCACCAGCCGCGACATGCGCTTCGAGACCAAGCTCGACGACCCGGTCCGCCACATCATGACCAAGCGCGAGCGCCTGATCACGGTGCGCGAGGGCGCCAGCGACGAGGAAGTCCTGCAACTTCTGCACAAGCACCGCATCGAAAAGGTGCTGGTGGTCAACGACGGCTTCGAGCTGCGCGGCCTGATCACGGTCAAGGACATCCAGAAGAAATCCGACAACCCCAACGCCGCCAAGGACAGCGCCGAACGGCTGCTGGTCGGCGCGGCGGTCGGCGTCGGCGGCGACACCGAAGCGCGCGTCGAGGCCCTGGCCTCGGCCGGCGTCGACGTGATCGTGGTCGATACCGCGCACGGCCATTCGCAGGGCGTGCTGGACCGGGTCAAGTGGGTCAAGACCCGCTTCCCGCAGTTGCAGGTGATCGGCGGCAACATCGTCACCGGCGACGCCGCACTGGCGCTGATGGACCACGGCGCGGACGCGGTCAAGGTCGGCGTCGGTCCGGGCTCGATCTGCACCACCCGCATCGTCGCCGGCGTCGGCGTGCCGCAGATCACCGCGGTGGCGATGGTCGCCGAGGCGCTGCAGGACCGCATCCCGCTGATCGCCGACGGCGGCATCCGCTACTCGGGCGACATCGGCAAGGCGATCGTCGCCGGCGCCTCCACGGTCATGGTCGGCGGTCTGTTCGCCGGCACCGAGGAAGCCCCGGGCGAGGTCGAACTGTTCCAGGGCCGCAGCTACAAGAGCTACCGCGGCATGGGCAGCATCGGCGCGATGGAGCTGGGCTCCAAGGACCGCTATTTCCAGGACGCCTCCGACGCCGACAAGCTGGTCCCCGAAGGCATCGAAGGCCGCGTGCCGTACCGCGGCCCGCTGCGCAACGTGGTCCACCAGCTCGCCGGCGGCCTGCGCGCCACCATGGGCTACGTCGGCTGCGCCACCATCGAAGACATGCGCAAGAAGCCCAGCTTCGTGCGCATCACCAACGCCGGTGCCCGCGAAAGCCACGTGCACGACGTCCAGATCACCAAAGAACCGCCGAACTACCGCACCAGCTAAGCGTCGTCGCAGAAGGGGAACGTCAGGTTTCCCTTCTTCGTTTTAGAGACTACGGAACGCCATGACCGACATCCACAGCGACAAGATCCTGATCCTCGACTTCGGCGCGCAGTACACGCAGCTGATCGCCCGCCGCATCCGCGAGATTGGCGTGTACTGCGAAATCTGGGCCTGGGACCACGACCCGGCCGAGATCGCCGCATTCGGCGCCAAGGGCATCATCCTTTCCGGCGGCCCGGAATCGACCACCGCAGCCGGCGCGCCCAGCGCCCCGCAGGAGGTGTTCGACGCCGGTCTGCCGCTGCTGGGCATCTGCTACGGCATGCAGACCATGGCCAAGCAGCTCGGCGGCGATACCGAAGCGGCCGACCAGCGCGAGTTCGGCCACGCCGAAGTGCAACTGGTCGCGCACGACCGCCTGTTCGACGGCCTCAAGGACCACCCGGGATCGCCGCCGCGCCTGGACGTGTGGATGAGCCACGGCGACCACGTCTCCAAAGCGCCGGACGGCTTCGTCGTCACCGCCAAGACCGACCGCATCCCGGTCGCCGCCTTCGCCGACGACGCGCGCCGCTGGTACGGCGTGCAGTTCCACCCGGAAGTCACCCACACCAAGCAGGGCCAGACCCTGCTGCGCCGCTTCGTGGTCGACATCTGCGGCTGCCAGACCCTGTGGGATGCCGCCCACATCATCGAAGACCAGATCGAGCGCGTGCGCGCCCAGGTCGGCAGCGACGAGGTCATCCTCGGCCTCTCGGGCGGCGTCGACTCCTCGGTGGTGGCCGCGCTGCTGCACAAGGCGATCGGCGACCAGCTCACCTGCGTATTCGTCGACACCGGCCTGCTGCGCTACAACGAAGGCGACCAGGTGATGGCGATGTTCGCCGAGCACATGGGCGTCAAGGTGGTGCGCGTCAACGCCGCCGACCGCTACTTCGACAAGCTCGCCGGCGTCAGCGACCCGGAAGCCAAGCGCAAGATCATCGGCAACCTGTTCGTCGACATCTTCGACGAGGAATCGCACAAGCTCGCCAACGCCAAATGGCTGGCGCAGGGCACGATCTACCCCGACGTGATCGAGTCGGCCGGCAGCAAGACCGGCAAGGCCCACGTCATCAAGAGCCACCACAACGTCGGCGGCCTGCCCGAGAACATGAAGCTGGGCCTGGTCGAACCGCTGCGCGAGCTGTTCAAGGACGAGGTGCGGCGCCTGGGCGTCGAGCTCGGCCTGCCGCGCGAGATGGTCTACCGCCATCCGTTCCCCGGCCCCGGCCTGGGCGTGCGCATCCTGGGCGAAGTGAAGCGCGAATACGCCGACCTGCTGGCCAAGGCCGACCACATCTACATCGACGAACTGCGTAAGGCCGGCCTGTACGACAAGACCAGCCAGGCCTTCGCGGTGTTCCTGCCGGTGAAGTCGGTGGGCGTGGTCGGCGACGCGCGCGCCTACGAGTGGGTGATCGCATTGCGCGCGGTCGAGACCATCGACTTCATGACCGCGCATTGGGCGCACTTGCCGTACGACTTCTTGGGTACGGTTTCCAACCGTATTATCAATGAGTTGCGAGGTGTTTCTCGCGTCGTTTATGACATCAGCGGCAAGCCACCGGCGACGATCGAGTGGGAATAGCCCACCTGCTCGCGAGCCACTGGCTCGCAGGTGGGCTATTGACCGGCCATGGATGGCCGGGCCGGACCTGCCGAAGCGGAAGTGTTGCGCCACGGACGGCAGCCGTGTTCGAGCCACTGGCTTGCAGGTGGGCTACTGACCGGCCATGGATGGCCGGGCCGGACCTGCCGAAGCTGAAGTGTTGCGCCATGGACGGCAGCCGCATTGCTGCTGGCTCTAGCGGCCTCCCACCTAGCCCCACGGACCAGGCTCAGCCGTCGCCAGTTCTGCCCGTTTCGCCGGCCCGAACACCAGCAAGCTGAGCGCCGCGAGCACGCAGACGCCGAGGCCGCCGAACAGCAGCACCCACTCGAAACCGTGCACCAGCGCGGCGTGGCCGACCGCGTCGATCGCCGCTGGCGGCAGCTCGCTTGTGGCGCCGGCCGGCAACGCGGCCGGATGGCCGGCCGCGATCCTCTGCGCCATCGCCCGCACCTGCGAGGCGTCGACGGAGTCGGGCAGGGCCCGCTTGAGATAGGACGCGATGCCCGCCAGCAGGATGAAGCCCATCAGCGCGATGTTGATCGCCAAGGTGATCAGGCGCGCGCTCATGTCGATGCCGGAGGCCATACCGGCTCGGTCGCTGGACACCGAGCCGGTCGCGGTGTTGGTCACCGGCGTATTGGTCAGCCCCAGACCGATGCCGGCGATCAAGGCGCCGGGCAGCATGCTCAGCCAGCTTGGCTGTTCGACCGCGCTGCCGTAGCGCATCGCCACGAACCCCAGACCGATCGCGAACAGTCCGCCCGGGATCACGAGCCCTGGCCGATAGCGCAAGGCCAGACGCTCGGCCAGCGGCGGGACGACCAGGGTCGGCAAGGTGTAGGCGAGCAAGGCCAGTCCGGTAGCGACCGCGTCGTAGCCCAGCGCGCCCTGGAAGTAGATCGGCAGATAGATCATGAACGGCCAGAAGCTGAAGTTCATGCCGACCGAACCGATCAGCGCGCCGGAGAAGTCGCGCGACTTGAACACCGAAAGGTCGAACATCGGATGCGGCGTCATTCGTTCGACTATCCAAAAGGCGACGAAGGCCGCGAGCGTCGCCGCGACGATGCCGATGCCGGCGGGGCTGGCGTAGCCCAGTTCCGGCCCCTGGGTGATGTAGTAGGTCAGGCCCAGCACCGACAGCGACAGGGTGAGGATGCCGAGGACGTCGAGCCGCTGCGCCTGCGAGTCGCGCGACTCCACGATGCCGGCCAGGGCCAGCAACACGGTCAGCAGGCTCAGCGGCGCGTGGACCAGAAACACCCATTGCCAGTTCGACAGCGCCACGATCGCCCCGCCGACGATCGGGCCGAAGCCCAGGCCGATACCGAACACGATGCCCCAGACCGCGAAGGCCTTGCTGCGCTCCGGTCCTGGGCGGAACTGATGCGAGAGCACGGCGGTCTGGCAGATCAGCATCGCGCCCGCACTCATGCCTTGCAGGAAGCGCGCGACGATCAACACCTGCACGTCCTGCGCCAAGCCGCAGATCAACGAGGTCAGGCCGAACAGCAGCAGGCTGATCAGCAGGATGCGTTTGCGGCCGTAGCGATCGGCGAGGGTGCCGGCGGCCATCAGCACCGTGGTGCAGGCGATGGTGTAGGCATTCATGATCCACTGCATGTCGTTGAAGTCGCCATGCAGCAGCGTTTCCAGCGTCGGCAGGATCACCGGCACGCTGGAGATCTCCAGGCCGAACATCAGTGCGGACAGGGACACGGCGGCCAGCGCGATTGTGTTCTTGCCGGTAGCGGGTGAACTCATGCGGGGGGTCTCGTAGTGGTGCGGGCACGCGTCCGCGGCGCGGACACCGCGGCGGGGCATACGGGGCAGGGGAGAGTCGCCGGAGCGCGCGGCCTCGGCGGAGGGCCGCTACCGCGTCCGGCTCTTGGGCCGCGTCCGGCGGAGGCCGCCGGGCGGCGACGTCGTTGGCCCGATGGCCGTCGTGCCGGTCGACGCTGGCCATTCTCGGCCCAGCGCTTTCATGATGGAAATGATTTAATTTTGTAACATTGATTAATTCACATCATGGGCAGACGGCCATGGACTTCGACCCGACCCTGTTGCGCGCCTTCGTCGCCGTCAAACACAGCGGCGGCTTCACCCGCGCGGCGCAGCGCCTGCACCTGACCCAATCCGCGGTCAGCCATCAGATACGCCGCCTCGAAGAACAAGTCGGCCGGCCCCTGCTGCATCGCACGACACGCAGCCTGACGCTGACCGAGGACGGCGAGGATTTCCTGCGCTGCGCCGAGCAGATCCTGGAATCGCTGGACGCGTTGAGCCGGCGTTTTCTGCCATCGCCGGTGTCGGGCATCGTGCGATTCGGCGTGCCGGAAAATTTCATGGGCGAACGCCTGCCGACCTTGCTGTGCCAGTTCGCACGCGGCTATCCGGCGGTGCGGCTGGACGTGAGCGTCGGCATGAATTTCGATCTGCACAGCATGATCGATGCCGACGAGCTGGACCTGGCGGTGGTGATTTCGGTGCCCAAGCACGAGCGCGGCACCGTGCTGCGAAGGACGCGCCTGGTCTGGATCGCCGCCGACGGCTTCGACCCCGCGGCCGGCGCCTCGCTGCCGCTCGCGTTCTATCCGCCGCCCTGCGTCTACCGGCGCGAAAGCGTCGCTGCGCTCGGCCGCACCAACCTCGAATGGCATGTGATCTTCACCTCGCCCAGCCACCAGGGCCTGCGCGCGGCCGTGCTCGCCGGGCTGGCGGTGACCGTGTTGACGGTGGACGACCTCGAGCCGGGCATGAAGATCGTCGACGGGCTGTACGGTCTACCGCCGCTGCCGAACGCGGATTTCGCCCTGATCTGCGGCGCCGGCGGCAAGACTCCGGCCGCGTTGGAGTTCGGGCGCTTGATCCTGGACATGCCCGAGCCGTCGATCGCCGCAAAACGAGCGGGCGCGAGAGCATGAGGGCATGCGAGAGCACGGCCGAAGCCCGCAGCGACGCTGCGCGCCGAACCCGCGCCTCGAAACCTGCGGACGCAACGGTGCGCGCCCGGTGCGGCTCGGGGATAATCGCGGTTTGCGCGTACGGAGCTCCTTGGTGAGCGAGCAGGACGACATCGACGAACGCTGGATGCGCCACGCTCTGGCCCTGGCCGAGCGTGCCGAACGCGAGCACGACGAGATCCCGGTCGGCGCGGTCCTGGTCTCTGCCGCGGGCGACATCCTGGGCGAGGGCGGCAACCGCAACATCGGCGACCGCGATCCCAGCGCCCACGCCGAGATCGTGGCGATGCGCGAAGCCGGCCGCCGCCTCGACAATCACCGCCTGATCGGCGCGACCCTGTACGTGACCCTGGAACCCTGCGCGATGTGCGCGATGGCGATGGTGCACGCGCGCATCGCCCGGGTGGTCTACGGCGCCAGCGACCCCAAGACCGGCGCCGCCGGCAGCGTGTTCGACCTGCTCACCGACCCGCGCCACAACCACCGCGTCGAAGTGCGTGGCGGGGTCCTGGGCGAGGAAGCCGGGGCGCGGCTGACCGCGTACTTCCGGCGCAAGCGCGGCAAGACCGACTGAAGCCGCGCTCGCGAACGTCCCACTGCGCCTCGCGTCGCTCCACGAAAAGCTTCTGCTGTGGGGTAGGAGCGGCGTAAGCCGCGACCTGCGCAGACAGCCGTAAGAACGCGGTCGCGGCTTACGCCGCTCCTACCCCAAGGCGGGACGTTCGTTCTCCGATCACTCCACCGGCAGCTTACGGCCGTCGCGGTCGAACTCGCGCTTGAGCTCGGCGTCGAGCATGGTCACGCTCATGCGCGCCTCGCGGCCGAGGTTGATCGAAGCCGCCAGCACCAGCAGCACGCCCAGCATCGCCAGCCCGGTCGGCACGCCGCGCAGGCGGTAGTCGCTGAACTGATCGATGCCGATCGACAGGCTGGTGGCCACGAACGCACTCATCGCCGCGTACAGCAGCTGCAAACAGGTCAGGATCAACCGGACCCGGCGCCGGTGCTGAATGATGCGCGCCTCCAGGTAGGCGCGGGCGCCGTCGTCGGTCGTGTCTTCGAGCTGCTTGAGCTGCTGGCGCATGCGGTCGACGACCCGCGCCAGGCGGTTGTTCGACGACACCAGCAGCGATGCGGTCGCGGTCAGGAAGAACGCCGGCGTGATCATCGCCGAGACCACGGCGTAGTGGCTGGTGGTCAGGTTCAGCACATCGCTCATGGGCGCGGGTTCCAGCGGCAAAGTCCCGGCGGGACGACCCGCCTATGATGCCGCCCGACGCGTCCGCCGTCAGTCGCCGCCGCGCGGGCGGCGCACATTGGCGCGGCGGTGGCCGTGGTCCATTTCCTCGTTGACCGCTTCCACCGCCAGCGAGGACTCCAGCGCCAGCAGCACGCTGGCGGCGAACATCGCCAGCACGCCGCACACCGCCAGGATGGTCGGCAGCGAGGCCAGACGGTAGCCGAGGTAGGCGTCGCCGGCGACGGTCAGGCTGGTGCCGACGAAGAAGCTGATCGCGGTGTACAGCAACTGGCTGCCGCGCAGGATGATCTTGCTGCGCCGCTTCTGGCGGGCGATATGGGCTTCGAGCATGCTCCGCTCTTCCTCGTCCTCGGTCTCGGCCAGCTCCTTCAGCAGCACGCGCGCCCGGTCGATCACGCGCGCTAGACGGTTGTTGGCCGACAACAGCAGCGACGCGGTCGCGGTCAGGAAGAACGCGGGCGCCAGCATCGCGGTCAGGATCGCGTAATGGGCGTAGGCGGCGGTCTGCGACATCGGCCGGGGAGCGGGAGGGGAGGTGGGCTATGATGCCCCGAACGGACGCACCACGGCGAGGACGAGACAGGGGCCCATGACAGCGAAGCACGGCAACGACCACCGATTGATCTGGATCGACCTGGAAATGACCGGGCTCGACACCGACAACGACGCCATCCTCGAAATCGCCACGGTCGTCACCGACGCCCAGCTGCAGGTGCTGGCCGAAGGGCCGGAACTCGCGATCCGTCAGCCGTTGGAACGGCTGCAGGCCATGGACGAGTGGAACCGCAACCAGCACGGCAAGTCCGGGCTGTGGCAGCGCTCGCTCGAACAGGGCGTGAGCATGGAAGAAGCCGAGGAGCGCACCCTGGTGTTCCTGGCGCAGTGGCTGGCGCCGAATACCTCGCCGATGTGCGGCAATTCGATCTGCCAGGACCGCCGCTTCCTGCATCGCCAGATGCCGCGCCTGGAGAAGTACTTCCACTACCGCAACCTCGACGTCAGCACGGTCAAGGAACTGGCGCGCCGCTGGGCCCCGGACGTGCTGGCCGGCGTCGGCAAGGACGCCAAGCACACCGCGCTCAGCGACGTGCACGACTCGATCGCCGAGCTGCGCCACTACCGCGCCGCGATGGGCAAGCTGGGCGGGCTGGGCTAAGCGGCTCCAGCGTCCCGCCTTGGGGGTAGGAGCGGCGTAAGCCGCGACCACGTCCCTACGGCCGCCTGCGCAGGTCGCGGCTTACGCCGCTCCTACCCCAGAGCCAAGCCCGGAACAGCCTCGGCCACAGGTTGGCCCCCGTGTTTTCTGTGGGAGCGGCGTGAGCCGCGATCACGAATCTTCGGCAACTGCGCCATCGCGGCTCACGCCGCCACCACTGCAAGCGACGCGCTCTCGCTCTTCGAACGACGACGCGCTTTGCCGCTCAGGCCCTGGGCTTCGCCGGCCGCGCCGCGTCGCCATCGTCGGCGACCGAATTCACCAGCACATCCGACAGCGGACGCCCGTCGGCATCGTGGTGGTACACGTGCAGGTCGCGCTGAGGGTAGGGGATGCTCAGGCCGCGGCCGATGATGTCGTTGCGCACCGCTTCGTTGAGGTCGCTGCGCGTGTGCAGCACGTCGCCGGTCTTGGCCCAGACCCGCAACTCCAGATTGACGCTGCTTTCGCCCAGGCCGCTGACCAGCACCTCGGGCGCGGGTTCCTTCAACACCTTGGGGTGCGCGGCGGCCGCGCCCAGCAGGGTTTCGCGCGCGGCCTGCAGGTCGTCGCCGTAGCCCACGCCGACCGCGATATCGATACGGCGGCGCGGATTGGCGGTGAAATTGACGATGGGCGCGGTGGTGATCAGGCTGTTGGGCAGCACCACGGTGCGGTTGTCGATGGTGCGCAGCCGGGTCTGGAACACCCGGATCTGATCGACCGTGCCCTCGATGCCCGCGGCCTGCACGTAGTCGCCGACCCGGAACGGGCGCTGCATGATCAGCATCACGCCTGAGGCGATGTTCGACAGCGAATCCTTCAGCGCCAGGCCGATCGCCAGGCCCGCCGCGCCGAGCACCGCCAGCACCGAGGCCGGCGACACGCCCAGGGTGAACAGGGCCGAGGTGGCGACCACCACGACCATGCCGGCGTAGGCGATGTTGCGCAGGAAGCCACGCAGAGTGGCTTCCATGTGACCGCGCGCCATGGCGCGGTCGAGCGCGTTGGACAGGCGCTTGGCGATCCAGATCCCGATCAGCAGGACCAGCAACGCGCCGAGCAGCTTGAGCCCGGCGGTCTGGGCCATACCCATCCAATCGACGCCCTTGAGCTCGGCCAGCGAGACCGGGACCTCGACCTGCAGCGGTGGGGCTTTCGCCGTCACCGGCTCAGCCCGCCTTGGCCTTCGCCAGACGCAGCCAGGTGTCGACCACGGTGTCCGGGTTCAGCGACACCGACTCGATGCCCTGTTCCATCAGCCACACCGCCAGATCCGGGTGATCGCTGGGGCCCTGGCCGCAGATGCCGACGTACTTGCCCTTGGCGCGCGCGGCCGAAATCGCCATCGTCAGCAGCTTCTTCACCGCCGGATCGCGCTCGTCGAACAGCTTGGCGACGATCGCCGAATCGCGATCCAGGCCCAGGGTCAGCTGGGTCAGATCGTTGGAGCCGATCGAGAAGCCGTCGAAGATCTCCAGGAACTCGTCGGCGAGCAGCGCGTTCGACGGGACCTCGCACATCATGATGATCTTGAGGCCGTTCTGGCCCTGCTTGAGACCGTTCTTCTCCAGCACCTCGACCACGCGCCGGCCCTCGTCGAGCGTGCGCACGAACGGGATCATGACCCAGCAGTTGGTCAGGCCCATCTGCTCGCGCACCTTCAACACCGCCTGGCATTCCAGGGCGAAGGCGTCGGAGAAGCTCGGATCGACGTAACGGCTGGCGCCGCGGAAGCCGATCATCGGGTTCTCTTCATGCGGCTCGTAGCGCGAGCCGCCGATCAGGTTGGCGTATTCGTTGGACTTGAAGTCCGACAGACGCACGATCACCGGATGCGGCGCGAACGACGCGGTGATCGTGGCGATGCCCTCGGCCAGGCGGTCGACGTAGAACTGCACCGGGTCGTCGCCGTAGCCGGCGATCTTCTCGTCGATCTTGTTCTTGGTCGCCGCGTCCTGCTGAGCGTATTCCAACAGCGCCTTGGGATGGATGCCGATGTGGCTGGCGATGATCATTTCCAGGCGCGCCAGGCCGACGCCGGCGTTGGGCAGCATCGCGAAATCGAACGCGCGCTCCGGGTTGGCGACGTTCATCATCACCTTCAGCGGCGCCGGCGGCATCTTGTCCAGATCGGCGACGTGGCGCTCGAAGGGCAGGGCGCCGTCGTAGATGAAGCCGGTGTCGCCCTCGGCGCAGCTGACCGTGATGGTCTCGCCGTCCTTGATCGTCTCCAGCGCGTTACCGGTACCGACCACGGCCGGCACGCCCAGTTCGCGGGCGATGATCGCCGCGTGGCAGGTGCGGCCGCCGCGATTGGTCACGATCGCGGCCGAACGCTTCATCACCGGCTCCCAATCGGGATCGGTCATGTCGGCGACCAGCACGTCGCCGGGCTGCACCCGGGCCATGTCGTCCAGGCTGCGCACCACGCGCGCCACACCGCTGCCGATCTTCTGGCCGATGGCGCGGCCTTCGGCGACCACCGGGCCGCGGGCGCCGAGCTGGTAGCGCTCGATCTGGGTCGCCTTGGCGCGCGACTTCACCGTTTCCGGGCGCGCCTGGACGATGAACAGCTTGCCGCTGACACCGTCCTTGGCCCACTCGATGTCCATCGGGCGGCCGTAGTGCTGTTCGATCACCAGCGCCTGCTTGGCCAGCTCGTGCACGTCGGCGTCGTCGATCGAGAAGCGGTTGCGCAGCTCGGCCGGGGTGTCCTCGGTGCGCACGCGCTCGCCGGGCTGGTCGGAATAGACCATGCGCAGCTGCTTGGCGCCGATCGAGCGGCGCAGGATCGCCGGCTTGCCCTGGCCCAGGGTGGGCTTGTAGACGTAGAACTCGTCCGGATTGACCGCGCCCTGGACCACCATTTCGCCCAGGCCGTAGCTGGAGGTGATGAAGACCACGTCGCGGAAGCCGGACTCGGTGTCCAAGGTGAACAGCACGCCGGAGGAACCGACGTTGGAGCGCACCATCAACTGCACGCCGGCGGACAGGAACACATCCTCGTGCTTGAAGCCGTGGTGGACGCGGTAGGCGATGGCGCGGTCGTTGTAGAGGCTGGCGAAGACCTCCTTGACCTTGCGGACCACGTCGTCCTCGCCGGTCACGTTCAGGAAAGTCTCCTGCTGGCCGGCGAAGGAAGCGTCGGGCAGGTCCTCGGCGGTGGCCGAGGAGCGCACCGCGACCGCCACGTCGCCGCCGCCGTTCTCGGCGCAGAGCTGGCGGTAGGCCGTACGGATGTCCCGGTCCAGCTCCGGCTGCAGCGGCGCGTCGATGACCCAGCCGCGGATCTCGCCGCCGGCCGCGGTCAGGGCCGGCACGTCCTCCACGTCCAGCGTCGCCAGGCGGTCGAAAATGCGCTGGTGCAGGTCGTTATGGGCGATGAAGTCCTTGAACGCCTCGGCCGTGGTGGCGTAGCCGCCCGGGACCGAGACCCCGAGGTTGGCCAGATTGCCGATCATCTCGCCGAGCGAGGAGTTCTTGCCGCCTACGCGGGCCAGATCGTTGAGGCGCAGCGCGTGCAGCCAGAGGATGTTCTCGTTCAAGGCACACAGTCTCCGAGGGGGGAAGGCCGCGTCCGGACGCGGCCAAGCGGCTATGATCGCCGCTGCGTCGGGTGCATACAAGCTTGATCCGACGGGCTTTTTCGTATTGGAACGCGGTTTTGGAGGGGTGGGCGATGGCAGGAACACGGCCGGTTTTCTACGTTTCGGACGGCACCGGCATCACCGCCGAGACCATAGGCCATAGCCTGCTGACCCAATTCACCGAGACCCGCTTCGTCACCGACCGCATCCCGTTCGTGGGCAGCGTCGAGCGCGCGCGCGAAGTCGGGGCCAAGATCCGCGAGGCCGCCCAGGTCCACGGGGTGCGCCCGATCGTCATCAACTCCTGCATGGACAGCGACGTGGGCGCGGCCCTGGCCGAGAGCGGGGCGCTGATGCTGGACGTGTTCGCGCCCTTCATCGAGCCCCTGGAGCGCGAGCTGGAGGAGACCCGTCAGCGCCGTATCGGCCAGGCCCACGGCATCGCCGATTTCGAGACCTACCACCGCCGCATCAACGCGATGAATTTCGCCCTGACCCACGACGACGGCCAGAGCATCGATTACGCCGAAGCCGATCTGATCCTGGTCGCGGTGTCGCGCGCCGGCAAAACGCCGACCTGCGTTTACCTGGCGTTGCACTACGGCGTCCGCGCGGCGAACTATCCGCTGACCGAGGAAGACCTCGAACACGACCGTTTGCCGCCGCGCCTGCGCCCTTATCGCAACAAGCTGTTCGGCCTGACCATCGATCCGGTGCGGCTGCAGCAGATCCGCCAGGAACGCCGCCCCAACTCGCGCTACGCCCAGTTCGACACCTGCAAGCGCGAGGTCGCCGCGGCCGAAACCATGTTCCGCGCAGAGCGCATCCCGACCCTGAGCACGACCCATACCTCGATCGAGGAAATCTCGAGCAAGGTGCTGACGACGCTGGGGCTCAACCGCGAGATGTTCTGAAGGCCTGATGGGGGGAGGCCCGGCGGCCGGCGCTGCGAAAGCGGTTTCGGTGCGCTGCCTATGGTGCGGCAGGAACCCTTAACTTAGGCCTCTAATGCAGCATCGTCAACGCTGCCGCGAAGCGGTTTGCGCGTGTAGGATCGGCCGCATGACATCGCTCGTCGCCCGCACCGCACGCATCCCGCGACTGACCCGTTTCGGTTGGTTGATGGGGCTGTACGCGGAGAACCACCGTCGCCTCACACGCCTGTTCGCGCCCGCCGATCTGGCCGCCGGCACCTACCTGTCCTCGATAGGGGACGGCCTGGACCTGCAATTGGACGTGATCGAACAGCATCGCTACACCACCGAGCTGCGCATGACCTACGCGCTGCTGGACCCGCTCACCGGCGAGCCCGACCCCTCGGCCTGGCTGCGCCTGTACAACGACGCTCACCAGCTGGAAGCGACGCATTGCTACGTCGGCCGGCGCTGGCAGGACGTGATCGGCATGTATCCGCCGCCGGCGGAGCTGATCGGCCACCGCATGCGCATGAACACTTTTCTAGGAAAGTGGCTCGAGTATCTAGCCGAACGTGGTCATGGCATGGCAACATTGCGCCCGGTCGAGATTCGCCCGCCCGGAACACCCCTCAACGAGGGTCCCGGCGGGGCGGCAAAAAAATTAGCGATGAATGCTTGACGACATCGCTGAACGCCCGCTAGAATTTTCGTCTTTCCAGCACGTGGGGCCATAGCTCAGCTGGGAGAGCGCTACAATGGCATTGTAGAGGTCGCCGGTTCGATCCCGGCTGGCTCCACCACTCTTCGAACACTGTGAAAGGGTTTCGACGAGTTAGCTGCAAGAACAATCAGTTTTGTCCCCATCGTCTAGAGGCCTAGGACATTACCCTTTCACGGTAGCGACCGGGGTTCGAATCCCCGTGGGGACGCCAAGTAAAAAGAATCAGGGCTCGGGAAACCGGGCCCTGATTCTTTTTGCGCGTTCGAAATTCATAGCAAACGCTCGATGACGAACTCGCATCGAAAGTACGCGGCGCTAGCGTGCGCGCATACGCCGCCGCCATGCGTCGAATCTGGAAACGCGCGCGAGCGCAGCGGCGTCTTTTTCGGCGTCCTCGATCGCGATGACGGCATCGCCGATCGCAGCGCGCAAGTCGGGCATAGACTCGGCATGCATTCCGTCGTGCGGACTTTCGCCGACCAGGCGGGAAAGATGGATCACGGCGTTCAATTCGCTGAAGGCCAGCGCCAGGCTGGTGGCGAAGAACGAAGGCAGCACGTCCACACGCTCCGACAGGCGACGCAGCGTTTCGGATTGAAGATTGTCCTGATAGCCCAGCAGTTGCCGGCGGAATTCGGCCTGCATCGAGATCCGAGCGTCCAGTTCCGCTTGCGCTTCCGTGGATCGATTCGCGCGCAAGTCGACGGACATTCCGAGCAGGTAGGCGCGCAGATTGCCCAGCTCGATCAGCATCAATTGCGCCAGAACACGCGCCGCAGCTTTGCGCTCGCTGCGCTTGCGCAGCAGGTCGGCCAGCCAGATACCGAGCGCGATCATGGCCGCGACCGCGGTCCAGTCGATCGCCCAGTCCGTGCAGATCCAGCCCAAGCGATCCCTCAATGCACCGCTTCGCTACCGCCGCTCTGCGACTCCAGCGGCGGGCGTTGGCCTTCGGCGAGTTCCTTCTCGAACTCCGCTTCGAACTGCTCGAAACTCAGGCCGCGGTCGGCGGCTTCCTGCGCGGCGGCGGCGCTCAGGGCGGGCGAGAATTTCAGTTGCACGGTTTCGCCTGTGCGCTCGTGCAGCGCGGCGGCGCGCTTGAGCATGATCAGCACCTTGGCGGCGCTGTCGGAACCGCCGACGATGCGCCCGCCCAGGCCCAGGGTCCATTCGCCGTCGCGGCGCACGATGCCGCCGAGCAACTGGCCGCTGCTGTCGCGCATCTCGGCGTGCGGCTCGATCGCCGGCGGGGCAGGGGCGTTGGCGGCCTTGGCGGCCTTGCGCTTCTTGGCGTCGCGGCGGGCTTTGGAATGGATCGACATGGGACTTCCTTCGGCCACCTGCGGACCGTCTATGCCGGGATCATAGCCCGACCCGCAAGGCCCCGCGCCCCATCGTTCAGGACGGGGCGCGGCCCGCGTTCAGTCGATCCGCGCCGAGTTCAGCCGCAGCGCATTGGCCACCACCGACACCGAACTCAAGCTCATCGCCAGCGCCGCGATCATCGGGCTCAACAGCGTGCCGGTGAGCGGATACAGCACGCCGGCGGCGATCGGCACGCCCAGGGCGTTGTAGAGGAAAGCGAAGGCCAGATTCTGCTTCATGTTGGCCACCGCCGCGGACGAGATCGCGCGCGCACGCACGATGCCGTTCAGATCGCCCTTGACCAGGGTGACCTGGGCGCTGGCCATGGCCACGTCGGTACCCGTGCCCATGGCGATGCCGACGTCGGCACCGGCCAGCGCAGGCGCATCGTTGATGCCGTCGCCGGCCATCGCCACGCGCCGGCCCTGCGCGCGCAGCCGTTCCACCAGCTCGGCCTTATCCTGCGGACGCATTTCGCCGTGCACGCCGTCCAGGCCGAGGCTGCGGCCGACCGCATGCGCGGTGGTCGCGGCGTCGCCGCTGGCCATCACCACTTTCAGACCGGCCGCTTGCAGCGAGCGGATCGCCGCCGCCGTGGTGGCCTTGATCGGATCGGCGACCGCCAGTACGCCGGCGATGCGTCCGTCGACGGCGAGGAACATCGCGCTCGCGCCGTCCTGTCGCAAGGTTTCAGCGTGTCCGGCGAGCGCGCCAGGATCGACACCGTCCTCGCTCATCAACCCGGCATTGCCCAAGGCGAGCGAGTGGCCGCCGACGCGACCACGCACGCCCAGGCCGGTCGCGGAATCGAAGTCCTGCGCCGCCTCCAACGCCAGCCCGCGTTCGCGTGCCGCAGCGACCAGCGCCGCCGCCAACGGATGTTCGCTGCCTTGATCCAGGCTCGCGGCCAGGCGCAGCACATCATCGGGCGTGTAGCCGTCGGCGGCGATCGCCTCGCGGAACGCCGGCCGGCCTTCGGTGAGGGTGCCGGTCTTGTCGACGATCAAGGTGTCGATCTCGCGCAGGCGCTCGATCGCCTCGGCGTCGCGGAACAGCACGCCGGCCTGCGCCGCGCGGCCGCTGGCGACCATGATCGACATCGGCGTGGCCAGGCCCAATGCGCAAGGACAGGCGATGATCAGCACCGCGACCGCGTTGAGCACGCCGTAGGTCCACGACGGCTCCGGACCGAACAGGCCCCAGCCCAGCAAGGTCGCCACGGCGATGCCGAGCACGCCGAGCACGAACCAGAACGCGACCCGGTCGGCCATGCGCTGCATCGGTGCGCGCGACCGCTGCGCCTGCGCGACCAGTTGCACGATCTGCGACAGCACGGTGTCGGCGCCGACTCGCGAGGCGCGCATCACCAGGCTGCCCGTGCCGTTGAGGGTCGCGCCGATGAGGGTGTCGCCGGCGCCCTTGGCGACGGGGATGGGTTCGCCGGTCAGCATCGATTCGTCGACGCTGGAGCGGCCGTCCACGACCTCGCCGTCGACCGGCACTTTCTCGCCCGGACGCACGCGCAAACGGTCGCCGACCTGCACCTGCGTCAGCGGCACGTCTTCCTCTTCGCCGTCGTCGCGCAAACGGCGTGCGTGATCCGGCGCCAGGCCGAGCAGGCGTTTGATCGCAGCCGAGGTCTTGGAGCGTGCGCGCAGTTCCAGCAACTGGCCGAGCAAGGTCAGCGACACGATCACCGCTGCGGCCTCGAAGTAGACGCCGACGCGTCCGTGTTCGCGGAACGAGGCCGGGAACACCTCGGGCGCGATCGTCGCCACCACGCTGTAGCCGAACGCCGCGGCCACACCGATGCCGATCAGCGTCCACATGTTCGGGCTGCGATTGCGGATCGAAGCCAGGCAACGCTCGAAGAACGGCCAGCCGGCCCAGAGTACGACCGGCGCGCTCAAGGCGAATTCCAGCCAAGTACGCGTTGCGGCCGACAACATCGGCCAGCCGTGACCGAACATCGCCAGCACCAGGGTCGCCAGGCTCAGCGGCAGCGTCCAGGCGAAACGGCGGCCGAAGTCGCGCAGTTCCGGATTTTCCTCCTCGTCGAGGCTGGGCATCTCCGGTTCCAGTGCCATGCCGCAGATCGGGCAGGTGCCGGGGCCGACCTGGCGCACCTCCGGATGCATGGGGCAGGTGTAGATCGTGCCCGCCGGCGCGGCGACGGCTTCGGCGGGGGAGGACGCAAGGTATTTGGCCGGATCGGCGATGAACTTGCTGCGGCAGCCTGCCGAGCAGAAGGCGTGGTCGTGGCCCTCGTGTTGGGCATGGTGCGGCGTCTTGGCGGGATCGACGCGCATGCCGCAGACCGGATCGATCACGGTCGCGGCGCTCGCATCGGCGGACTTGTTCGCACAGCACGAATGCGCAGGAGCGGGCGGGGCGTGATCGTGCCCGTGGTCGCGGTGGTTCATGCGTCCTCCTGCGCCAGCGCAGCAAGGATCGGGCAGCGCTCCAACGCTCCGTGCCCGGGGCAGGCATCGACCAGCACACGCAGCCCGTCGCGGATGCGGCTGAGTTCGGCCAGCTTTTGCTCGACGTCGGCGAGCTTCTCGCTCGCGGTCGCCTTGAGGCTGCCCATGTCGTCGTCGCGACGCGAGGACAGTTCGAGCAGATCGCGGATTTCGACCAGGGTGAAGCCCAGCGCCTTGGCGCGGCGCAGGAAACGCAGGCGCTCGACATCGCGCTCGTTGTAGGCGCGGTAGCCCGAGGCCTGGCGTTCGGGCGGAGGCAGGATGCCGTTGCGTTCGTAGTAGCGCACAGTGTCGATGGGAACGCCGGCGCGTTTGGCCAGTAGACCGATCTGCATGGCATGCAATCCGTATCGGAGTGGAGTTGGAGCCAGTGTCCGGGCTGGACCATGGTCCAGAGTCAAGCCCTGTATCCGGCGGCGAGGGCCGCCGCCGAATGCGGTTCACGATCAATACCGCGCGTAGACCGTGCTCTTGCCGTCGCCGCCCACCAGTTCGACGGCGTAGGCCTGGGCACTGCCGTCGGGCATCTCCATGCCGGGCGACCCGGCCGGCATGCCGGGCACGACCAGGCCGCGCGCCTTGGGTTTTTCTTTCAGCAGACGCCGGATGTCGGCGGCGGGTACGTGGCCTTCGACGAAGTAGCCGCTGACTTCGGCGGTATGGCACGAACCCTTGCCGTAGGGCACGCCCAGACGCTCCTTGATCGGGTGCAGATCGTCGTGATCGCGCACCTCGATTTGGAACCCGGCCGCACGCACGTGCTCGACCCAGAGGCTGCAGCAGCCGCAGGTCGGACTCTTGTGCACCACTATCTTCGGCAAAACTGCGGACGCGGCCGCATGCTTGCCGTGATCGACGTGATCGGAGTGCGGCTGCGCGGATGCGACGGTGGAGATCGCTGCGGTCGCGGTCGGAGCCGCTTGGGCGGCTGTGTCCGGTGCGGCCGCGCCGCTGCAGGCGCTGGCCATCAACGCGACGCCCAGCGCGACAGCGAATCGGTTCATCGTAAGTTTCATGCCAAGTCCTCGCAGTCAGTGCGCATGTTTGTGCGCGTCGTGTTCGTCGGCGGGCGGTTCGGGCGCAGGCGCGGGTGACGGTGCGACCGTCTTCGTCGGCAGCTTTGGCGCCGGTGCATGCGCATGCGGTTTGCCATCGGCATGGGCGTGGCCAGGCGCTGCTTCGGTACTCGCTTCGCTGGTCGCCGGCTTCATCGCCGCATCGTGGTCCTGATGTCCGTGCTCCTGCATTTCCGCAGGCGCTGCCTCGTCGCCATGGTGGCCGCCTCCGTCCGACGGGGTTTCCCCACCGCCGTGCGAATGACCGCCGCTTTCGGCGACCAGGGCGCGGTACCGGGCCGGGTCCATCGTCGGCAAAGCCTGCAGCAGGGCCGCCATGTTCCAGATGTACTCGTCGTCCATGCTGCCGCCCCAGGCCGGCATGCCGGAGGCCTTGATGCCGTGCTTGATGGTCCAGAACGCATGCCTGGGATCGACCGATGTCTTGCTGAGATCGGGCGGGGCAGGGTAGAGGCCGCGGCTGAGCTCGGTGCTCTGCATGCCCGGCGCCAGGTGGCAACCGGAACACATGGCTTCGTAGTTGCCGGCGCCCTGGCGGATGCGCGCCGGGCTGGCCAGATCCGGCGGCGTCTGCAGGTCGTCCGCACGCGCGGCGATCGAGCGCTCGCGTACGTTTTCCAGCAGCGCATACACCGGTCGCGTATGCGGCGTATCTGCGCCGACGTCGTAGATGCCGGCCCAGACGAAGCCGCCGGCCGCCACGGCCAATGCCGTCGCGGCGATGGCGATCGCCACTGCCGTCTTTCGGGTTGTGATGGTCATGGTCGCGTCCTCAGAACCAGATCCGCACGCCGGCGACGACGCGGGTGTCCTCGCGGGCCTGGCCTTCGTCGCGGCGCAGGTCGGCGGTGTTGCCGAACGCACGTTCGTGGACCACGCCGACGTAGGGCGCGAAGCGGCGGCTGAACTCGTAGCGCAGGCGCAGTCCGGCTTCGAGCGTGCTCAGTCCCGAACCCACGCCACGCCGTTTGTCCTGGCTGCCGTTGAATTCGAGTTCGACCAGCGGTTGCAGGATCAGGCGATTGGTGAGCAGCACGTCGTATTCGGCCTCGACATTGGCCGCGACGCGTCCGGACGCGCCGACGTAGGCGGTGGCCTGGACCTCGAACTTGTACGGCGACATGCCTTGCAGACCGACCGCGAACCAGTCCTGCGAGCGGCCAGGCTTGAAGTCGTGCTTCGCGCCGACCACCACGTCCCACCAGGGTGTGATGCTGCGGCCGTAGAGCGCCTCGAGGTTGGCCGACTCGGTGACGCCGCCTTCGCGTTCGCCTTCGCTGCGCAGCCACAAGCGATTGAGATCGCTGCCGAACCAGGCCGTGGCTTCCCAGGCCTCGCCGCGGCCATGATCGGTATCGCCGACTTCGAGGCGGTCGAACAGCACATAGCTGTTGAACTCGCGCGCGTGCTGCATGTGATGCTGCAACGGCGGGAACGCGGCAGCGCGATCGGCGTCGGTGACGGGGGGAATCGGTTCGCGCGGCGTTTGGTCGGCTGCGGATGCCGGCGCATGGCCCATAGCGGCATGGCCCATCTTCGTATGATCCATCCCGCCCGACTCGGAGTCGGCCTTGCTGGGCGCGTCATGCCCCATCGCCGCGTGGTCCATCTTCGAGTGGTCCATCTTCGAGTGGTCCATATCGCGATCGTCCGCGTCCTTGACGGGTGGCGTGTGGCCCATCGCCGCGTGATCCACGACCGGCTCGGTCGGCGCCGGCGCGGGTTCGGGCGGGGGCGGGGCTGCATGCGCGCCATGCTGCTGGGCCTGCGCGGCTCCGGCGAATACGAGCGTCAACGCAGCAGCGAGCGCGGCGGGACGGGAGAAGTGGAGGGCGCTCATTCTTCGACCCTCACTTCGCGCATCATGCCCGCTTCCATGTGATAGAGCAGATGGCAGTGATAGGCCCAGCGGCCGAGCGCATCGGCACGCACGCGGTAGCTGCGACGCGTTCCCGGCGGCATGTCGATGGTGTGCTTGCGGACCTGGAACTCGCCCCTTTCGTCCTCCAGATCGCTCCACAGACCGTGCAGATGGATCGGGTGGGTCATCATGGTGTCGTTGACCAGGGTGATGCGCATGCGCTCGCCGTAGTTCAGACGCAACGGTTCGGCATCCATGAACTTCTGGCCGTTGAACGACCACGCGAACTTCTCCATGTGGCCGGTCAGATGCAGTTCGACCGTGCGACTGGGATCGCGACCGTCGGGATCATCGAACAGGCTCTTGAGATCGGCGTAGCGCAGCACGCGGCGACCGTTGTCGCGCAGGCCGATGCCCGGATCGTCGAGCCGTGGCGTGCCGGTCATCGACTGCATGTCGATCAGCGGATTGCCGGTTTCGCTGGCCGGGTGCGCCGCGCCGCTCGCGTCCATGCCCGCCATGCCGTGTCCGGAGTGGTCCATGCCCGCCATGCCCATGCTTGCGCCGCAACTGCCCTCGGGCATCGTGTTCTTGGACGCGCCGTGGCTGTTGTGGTCCATGCCGCCATGGCCCATATCGTCCATGGTGAGGATGACACGCGGATCGGGCGCAGGCACCGGCGCGGACAGGCCCTCGCGTACCGCTAGCGTGCCGCGCGCATAGCCGGTGCGGCCCATGTCCTGGGCGAAGATCGTGTACGCGTCCTGACCGGAGGGTTCTACGATCACGTCGAAGGTCTCGGCCACTGCGATGCGGAACTCGTCCACGCTGACCGGGTGGATGTACTGGCCGTCGGCGGCGACCACGGTCATCTTCAGCCCCGGGATGCGCACGTCGAAGTAACTCATCGCCGAGCCGTTGATGAAGCGCAGCAGCACTTTCTCGCCGGAACGGAACAGACCGGTCCAGTTGCCCGCCGGCGCCGCGCCGTTGAGCAGATAGGTGTAGGTGTGGGCGTTGATGTCCGACAGATCGGTCGGGGTCATGCGCATCCGACCCCACTGGCCGCGATCGCGCAGGGTCGCCGCCAGCCCGTGCTCGCGCGCATCGCGGGCGAAGTCGCCGACGGTGCGCTTGTAGGTGTTGTCGTGGTCCGACATCTTCTTCATGCGCCGGAACAGCGCGGCCGGATCCAGGTCGGTCCAGTCCGACAGCAGCACCACGTGCTCGCGGTCGTAGTGGAACGGCGGCGGCTGCAGCGGATCGATCACGATCGCGCCGTACAGCCCGGCCTGCTCCTGGAACATCGAATGGCTGTGGTACCAGTAGGTGCCCGACTGGCGCAGCTGGAAACGGTAGACGAAGGTCTCGCCCGGCGGAATGCCGTCGAAGCTCAGGCCCGGCACACCGTCCATGTTGGCCGGCAGCAGGATGCCGTGCCAATGGACCGAACTGGTGTCGCGCAGACGGTTGGCGACGCGCAAGGTCACCGTGTCGCCTTCGCGCCAGCGCAGGATCGGCGCAGGCAGCGAACCGTTGACGGTGATCGCGGGGCGCACGCGGCCGGTGTAGTTGACCTGCGCGGCATCGATGGCCAGGTCGAAATCGCGACCGCTGAGTTCCCGCGCGGCTGTGGCTAGCGCGGTGCCCGCGAACGCGGGCGAGCGCCACAGGCCCAGGCCCGCGGCGACGCCGCCTACGGCCAGGCCGGTGACGAAACGCCGGCGCGAAGGCTCGGCCAGGGTATCCGGCCGTCGGCCGGAGAAATCGTAAGACATCGTCGAACTCCACAAGAATCGGGAACGCCGGTGCGCGATGCGACCGACGGCACGAGGTCCGCGGCGGACGCTAGCGCCGCACGGAACCCGTCAAAGCGCACCGCAGGCGCGGTGCGCAGGACGATCAAACGATGGGAGGTCGAATCGGGGAGGGCAGGGCCGGCGCGTCGTGATCGACGGGCATCGGCTGGGCGATCATGGCGTGACCGATATGCGCGCCGCCCAGGGCGAAGGCGATCGCGGTCGCCGGCGCGGGCTGCAGGCAGGAACAGGTGCAGGTCGGCGACTTGCAGCAGTCCGGCGCCGAGGCGTCGGGCGCATGGCCGTTACCGTGATTGCTGTGTTCGGCGGACATCGAGGCATGATCCATGTCCGTCATCTGCATGGCGTTTTGGCCCATGCCGTCATGAGTCATGTCGTCATGGGTCATGCTGTCATGGGCCATGTCGTGGGCCATGCCATCGTGGCAGGAAGTCTGCGCGATAGCCGCAGCTTCGATCGCCGCCGACATGTGGCTCAACTGCATTTGCGTGGACGCAACCGCGTACGCCGATCCATTGAGGATCAGGCCGACGCAGAGCAGCAGGCGCAGTAGGATCGACATCACTGCATTACTTTACCGCCAAGCACGCCGGCTTGTCGTCAAAATTGCGTGGAAGCCACGGTATCGGAGTCTGAACCATGGTTCAGGCTTAAGCCCGGTTGGAGGCGGATCGGGCGCCGATTGCGCTGCATTGACGCGCCAACGACGCCCCTGTCCTTATCTGTCGGACATGAGCCGACTCGCGCAGACAGCCGATCCGCAGGCGACCGCCCCCAGCCCGGGATCTTTGCGCGATGCGGCCGCGGCCGGTCTGCGCTACGTCAACGACAGCGATCCGGGCATCGCGCGCCTGCGCTCGGGTCGGGGTTTCCGGTATCGCGACGCACAGGGCCGGGCCGTGCGCCATGCCGCCACGCTGGAGCGCATCCGCGCACTGGCGGTGCCGCCGGCCTACACCGATGTATGGATCTGCGCTCATCCCTATGGCCATCTGCAGGCGACCGGGCGCGACGCCCGCGGCCGCAAGCAGTACCGCTACCACCCAGCCTGGCGGCATGCGCGCGACCACGGCAAGTTCGACCGTATCGTCGAGTTCGGCGCGGCGCTGCCGCGGCTGCGCAGGCGCTTACGCGCCGACTTGAAGCAGGGCGGCTTCCCGCGCAGCAAGGTGCTGGCGATCGTCGTGGCTTTGATGTCCGACACCTTGCTGCGCGTGGGTAACGACACCTATGCGCGCAGCAACGGTACGTTCGGCCTGACCACGCTGCGCAACCGCCACCTGGACTTCCTGCGCGGAGGGCGTGCGCGGCTGCATTTCCGCGGCAAAGGCGGGCAGCAACACGACATCGCGATCGACGACGCCGCGCTGGCGCGGCAACTCCGGCGCTGCCAGCAACTGCCGGGCCAGCTCCTGTTCCAGTACCGCGACGACGACGGCGCGATCCAGCCTGTCGACTCTGACGCGATCAACGCCTACTTGCGCGAGGCCATGGACGGCGAGTTCAGCGCCAAGGATTTCCGCACTTGGGGCGGCACGCTGGCAGCCTTCAAACGTTTGGCCCTGTTGCCGCTGCCCGAGGGCAGGGCAGGTCGAGCGCCCAGCGAACGCGCCTTGGCTCAGGTCGAGAAAGCCGTGGTGGGCGAGGTCGCGCAACTGCTGCGCAACACGCCGGCAGTCTGCCGCAAGTCCTATATCGACCCGGCGGTCTTTTCGGGTTGGCGCGAGGAGGCCCTGGCGCGCTACGCCGCCCAGGCACGCGGCGAGCGTCAATGGGAGCAGGCCACGCTGCGATTCCTGAAGCATCGGCATGGCCGCAGGCAAAAGACCGGACGCGCGGGCGGTGCGGCGACTTCGTAGTTCCGAGTTCGCGCGGGCACGCGCATCGCTACGTCCATCGCAGAGCGATTCACGGCAAAATGGCGGGCCAGGTTTAGCGAACAAGGCGCCCATGCGGATCGGAATCGACTTCGGAACCAGCTACTCGGCCGCCGGCGCGGTGGTCGACGGCCAGCTGCAGCTGATCCGCTTCGGCGACGACAGGCAGTTCCGCACGACCGTCTTCTTCCCGCTGCGGATGCCCGACGTCGCCCAGTTCGAGCTGACCGAGCAATTGCACGAGCAGGTGAGGGCGCTGGTCGCCGGCGCGAAGCGCGACCAGACCCAGGAACTGGCGCGCGTGCAGCGCCTGCGCGAGGAAGCCACGCAGCGACCGGCGCACCTGCGCGCCGAGGCCCTGGCTCTGGTGCCGACGGTACGCAAGCAGTCGGACCACGAAATGCAGCGTGCCGCCGTCGTTGCGGTGCGCCGGCAGTGGGCGGCCGACGAGGTTCGCAAGGCGATGGAGGCGGGCGCGGACGTGCAGAACGCGCTGTACGGCGACGAAGCGGTTGAGGCTTACATGGCCAGCGGTACCGGCCACCTGGTGGTCTCGCCCAAGTCCATGCTGGGCTACAAACTCGAAGGCGGTGCTCGCGAGGCGCTGCTGCGGATCGCCACGCAGCTGCTGCGCCACATCCGCACGACCGCATCCGCGCAGTTGGGCACCGAGGTGCGCCAAGCGGTCATGGGGCGGCCGGTGCGCTTCCGCAGCAGCATGAAGGAGGCGGGCGGCGTGCAGGCTTTGGAGATACTCACCGACGCCGCACACGCCGCCGGCTTCGATGCCGTCGAATTCCTAGAAGAGCCGGCGGCGGCCGCCTACGGCTATCACCGCGGCCTGGCCGTACCAAGTCGAACGCTGATCCTGGATATCGGCGGCGGCACAACGGATATCGCGCTCGCCGACGTCGGCGGGGCGGCCCCGGCGCCTGTCATCCACGGTTCCTGGGGTGACCCCGTCGGCGGTACCGACGTCGACATCGAGCTCAGCATGCGCGGGGTCATGGCGCTGTTCGGCAAGGGCGTCACGCCGACAGCGGTGCACCGCTATTACGAGGCATCGACGGTCCACGACCTGGAGCGGCAGAACAACTTCCGTCAGGCGTCGTTCAAGAACGTGGAAGCGCCTTACGGCCCGCGCCTGGAGCGACTGCAGCTGCCTGGGCACACGGTGCGCCTGAACCGCGCCGTCGAGCGGGCCAAGATCGGCCTGAGCGATCAGGATCAGGTCGGGTTCGAGCTCGACTACATCGAGGATGGGCTGCGAGCGCGCCTGGACAAGGAGCGGCTGCAGGATGCGGCCAGCCCGTTCTTGCGTCATCTGGGCGAACTCATGCGGCGGGCCAGGGCGGATCTTCCCAATGAGCCCGATAGCGTCTATCTCACCGGCGGCATGTCGCGTTCGCCTTACGTGCCGGCAGCCGCGAAGGAGGTATTCCCGGAAGCCAGGATCGTCGCCGGCGACGCGTCGCTGGGCGTGGTGACGGGATTGGCGCACGCGGCCGCGGCCGGCTGAGTTTTCGATGTCAGCGTCGCCGGCGGTTGCCAAAGCCACGCAACGACGGGCCGCAGATCGACGACAGCGGGCTGTTGCTCAAGGATCTTTGAGTGGTCAGCTCAATGCAGGGATTGCGCAGTCCGTCCGCAAGGCACTGTTTTCCTTGACGTCTTGTGCGGCCGGGGGTGAGGGGATACCGACAAGGGCCCAGTCCGGCCTCGTGCCCAACCCACACCTCTATATTTACATAATATGCATTATGCGAAGTGTTCACAGATGGCTTCGCGCGGCGTTTAGCAAGGCTCTGGCGCGATGGTCCGCCGCATGGAGGTGGCGGGACAGGCGAAGTTGTTACATCCCGACAGGTAATGCTGTTACTTCGACCGAATTCGACCCGCTCAGCAAAAGTCACGTCTTTCCCTGATTCGTCGGTAGGACAAGAACTTGTGTTCGATCTGCCAGGTGATGCCGTGACTTTTTCCACGATGGTTCCGGCTCAAGAAATGTCACAGCGATACCTGTCGCCGCCTCAGCAAATGTCACATCTTTACCTGACAAAGTTGATGCGGTACCGCGCGCTTTCTACAGCTTGCCGCGGACTCATGCAACGCTGCTTGTGATCACCCTGGTAAGTCGTGCTTCAATTGTCAGACGTATAGCTGCTTGCCGTTGAGCTCGTGATTCCTCATTCACACTTCCGTAATTCCTCCCTACCCGTCCCCTGGGAAAATTTTGGCCTACGCATGAAAGAAGCGCGCGTGGCCGCAGGACTCAGCCAGGGAGAGGTAGCAAAGCGATGCAACAAGAAGGGCAACAGTTGGATATCCCAGCTAGAGCGCGGTATTTTCCCGCGATCGCTCGATGATGTGACGTTGTTGGCTGCAGCGCTCGAGGTTAGTCCTCTATGGCTTCTGACGGGGCTCGACAATGGCAGCGATGTGGTCGCCGGCGAGGAGGTAGCGATTGAAGTACTCGCACGCCCAGAGGATTCTCTCAAGGCGATGTGGCCGCGGGACATAGCGCAGTTCGTGGGTGCCAGCGGAAGTTGCTGGTAACAGCTCTTCTACGGCCCCTCCCTTCAGCGTTGAAGCGCCCTCCCCCAGCCCACCGAACTCAGGGCGTCCGCTTTTTTCCCTCGTTCAATTGTACGCGCCCGGTTTCATCACCCGCAGCATTGCGTATGACGAGTTGGCCACCAGCCACTTGCTGGAGCAAGGCTGCGTAGTGAGCGTTCGGCTCCGGCGCATGCGAGGGCATGTAGCCTGGCCTAGCCTGATTAACCGTCTCGGCCAGAGTCTGGGTCGTCCAACATTTGCCCAGCGCGATCTCACCCATCTTGGTACTGCCGATAGTGCCCGAGTACACCCCCAGCAGCTTGAACCGCTTGACGTGTGCATCCTCAAGATTGTCCTGATCGAACAACGTCAACGCCGACTTGTCACCGCGCTGAACCGCTTTGATGAACGCGTTCCCCTGCGCGTTCTTTGCGCGCATCACCATATGATCTTGGGCAATCAGCACTGGCGCGCCAGACATGCCTGCGCGACTGAGCGAGTCGATCAGCACCACGCGATCGCGCAACGGCACGGCTGGCTCCGTCGCGATACTGCCACGCTTCCAGACCGGTAGGAAATACAGTGTCTTCGCCCCAAATTCGGCCTCAAGCTCAGCCTTGCTGAAGGGATAGCCCAAAATAAAGACGTCCTTAGCCACTGCTTCCACGATCTTGGCATCGTCCTCTACCGAATGGATATCCACGAAGTAGAAGTACTCCTCCAGCATCTCCGGAAGCTCAAGTAAGGCAATGTCCACGACATGACCGCTCGGATGCTCGTACCAGCGCGGCTTTGAATCGCCCAGGCTTCTGTAGACAGTCGTCAGCCGTTTAGTGCGTACCGCCTTT
>CAMLID010000021.1 GCA_946480055.1 uncultured Lysobacter sp.
AGGCCTCGGCGCGCTTGGCGACGCCGCGCGGATCGCGCGAGTAGGCCTGCATGGTCGCCGGGTCGAGGATGTCGCAAGTCAGGATCAGGGTCGGATCGGCGGTGAACGGATCCAGGACCGCGGTCGAGGCGTCGGGCAGCAGGATCATGTCCGACTCGTTGATGCCCTTCCAGCCGCTGATCGACGAGCCGTCGAACATCTTGCCGTCTTCGAACAACGCCGGCTCGACGATCGACTTGGGGAAGGTCACGTGGTGCTGGACACCACGCATGTCGGTGAAACGCAGGTCGACGAATTCGACCTTGTGGTCCTTGACGAGCTTTTCGACGTGTTCGAGGGACATGGACTGGATCCGGATTGGGAAGGGACAGGACGTACGGTGCGCGGCTTTGGAGCTGCTTGGCTTAAACAAAGCAAGCAGCGTGCCAAGTTCTTATTTAACGTATATTATTGATTATAAAGAAAATTAATATTGGCGCACCGCAGCAATGCTTCCTATTGGTGCTTTTCCAGTCGTGAATGCACCAATTTGGATCAGACACTCTTTAGGATATCCTGCTGCGGTTTTTGTCCCTGCTGTCCTGCCGCCCCTCGCCTCGCACGATTCCCAATCAATGACCGATCTGCTCGCCGCGCTCCTGCTCGGCATCATCGAAGGCGTCACCGAATTCCTGCCGATCTCCAGCACCGGCCACCTGCTGATCGCGCAGCACTGGCTGGGCCACCGCTCGGACCTGTTCAACATCTCGATCCAGGCCGGCGCGATCCTGGCGGTGGTGCTGATCTACCGGCATCGCTTGTGGCAGCTGGCGACCGGCTTCATGCCATACGCCCAGCAGCGCATCCTCAAGGAACGCGATACCTATGGCGAAGCCCTGGCGCTGGAGCGCAAGGTCAACTTCGATTACGTGCTCAAGCTGGCGGTGGCTTTCGGCGTGACCGCGGTGCTGGGCATCGTGGTCAAGAAGCTGGGCTTCCAACTGCCCGACAAGGTGCTGCCGATCGCCTGGGCGCTGGTGTTGGGCGGCATCTGGATGCTGGTGGCCGAGCACTACGCAGCCAAGCATGCGCAGACCCTGGGCGAGCGCACCAGGATCACCTGGACCGTGGCGATCCTGGTCGGCGTGGCGCAGGTGATCGCGGGCGTGTTCCCGGGCACCTCGCGCTCGGGCGCGACCATCTTCGTCGCCCTGCTCGCCGGCACCACCAGCCGCGCGGCGGCGACCGAATTCGCGTTCCTGGTCGGCATCCCGACCATGTTCGCGGCCACCGCCTACGAGCTGCTGGACGTGATCGGCACACCGGCCGCGGCGAACGAGGACTGGACCGCGCTCGCGGTCGCGTTCGCGGCCTCGGCGGCGACCGCGTTCGTGGCGGTGAAGTGGCTGCTGCACTACATCCAGAGGCATCGCTACACCGTGTTCGCCTACTACCGCTTCGCCCTGGGCGCGGCGCTGCTGCTGTTGATGCCGTCGGGCAGCTGATCCGAACCGCGCGCTGTCGGGGCCGGCGCCTGCACGTGGAATTCACCCTTCCTTTTCCTAGCCTGAACGATACTGAACAGGCCTAACCCCTACGGTTGAGCCGGTGCGTTCGCATGGGTTCGGCTATCGAAACGGAAAACCCACATGAAGATGCTCGCCCCCGCCCTGCTCAGCCTGGCCCTCGCCGCCTGCGCGTCCAACACCGCGCCCGAAAGCACCGGTGCCGCCGACACCAGCGCCACGGGCACTGCCGGCGCCGCGAACGCGGACGTTCGCCTCGACGCCTATCACTGGCGCCTGACCAGCGCGCAGGACAAGAGCGGCCAGGCCATCGCCGCGTTGGCACCGGACCCCAAGCGCCCGCTGCAGCTGGATTTCGACGGCAAGCGCGTCAGCGTCAGCGGCGGCTGCAATCGCGGCAACGGCAGCTACACGCGCGACGCCAAGGCAGTGACCTTCGGCGACATGGCGCGGACCCTGATGGCCTGCCCCGGTACGCGTCTGATGGAGCTGGACGGCGCGATCGACGAGCGCCTGCGCGGCGCGTTGCCGGCGCGGATCGAAGGCGGGGCGGAAGCGCCGCGCCTGCTGCTGACCGCCGCCAACGGCGACCGGCTCCGCTTCGAAGGCGTACCGACGCCGGCCACGCGCTACGGCGGCGAAGGCGCCACGGTGTTTTTCGAAGTCGCCCCGCAGCGCGCGCCGTGCTCGCGCCCGCTGATCCCGAACATGCAATGCCTGCAGGTGCGCGAGCGCCGCTACGAGGCCAACGGCCTGCCGATCACGACCGACGCCACCTGGCAGCCGCTGTACCAGGACATCGAGGGCTACCGCCACGAGCCCGGCGTGCGCAACGTGCTGCGGGTGAAAAAGTACGCCATCAAGAACCCGCCGGCCGACGCCTCGTCGGTGGCCTACGTGCTCGACATGGTGGTCGAGTCGGAGATCGTCTCGAAGTAGGCCGCACCGTCATCGCGCCCGCCCGAGAGCGGACGGGTGCGATGGCGGCGGTCAGGGCGCGACCGTAACGCCGGTCGCCTCGCCGGTTTCCGACACGGTTCGGGCCGGCTGCACGACGATGCCCTCGCCGAATTGGTTGCTGATCGAATGACGCGGCCGGCCGACACGCTGACCCGGTCGCGGACGGCGGATCACGTAGGTCTTGGACAGGGAATCGTGCCAGCCGCGGCGGACTTCGCCGTCGCTGAACAACAGCGACAAGGCATCGAACGGAATCAGGCGGCACAGGCTGCGCAAGAACACGCGCGCGAAGCCCGGCGATCTGCCGTACTCGTCCACCACGCGGGTATTGGTGATCAGCTTTCCGATGGTGAAACCGAACGCACCTTCCATGAAAGCGTAGTAGATCACCGTGATCAGGGCGGTCAGGAGGATATCGGTCAGGCGGTCGATGCGATCGATCCACGCGAGCACGGCTTCGTTGCCCGACAGCGCCGCGAGCACGCCGAGCATGGCCCCGAACAGCAGCACGACCAGCTTGTCGATCAGCCAGTTGAAGAAGCGGCGCCACTTCGTGGCGGACTCGATATCCACCAATGCCACGACATCGACCACCGCCGCGCTCGATGCGCGGTACGGGTTCTGTTCTTCCATAGCGTTCCCCTGTGAACGGGGAAAATCTAGCAGTTCCGTCGCCGGAAACAACTTCAGGCTGCGCCCGGGGCTAGAGGGTGCGGGTCTGCCCGCCGTCGACGTCGACGATCGCGCCCTGCATGTAGCTGGCGGCGTCCGACAGCAGGAACGCGACCACCTGGGCGACCTCGTCGGGCGTGCCGTAGCGGGCCACGCGCAGCTGGCGGGCGAGCTCGGCCGCGGCCTGCGCCGGTTCGATGCCGCGCTCGCGCGCCAGGGCTTGAATGCGGCGCTGGGTACGCTCGGTCGCGATCGAACTGGGATTGACCGCGTTCACCCGCACGCCGTCGGCGATGCCGCGGTCGGCCAGGACCTTGCTCAGATTCAACAGCGCGGCGTTGACCGCGCCGCCGATCGCGAACTCGGCGCTGCCGGTGCGGCCGCCGATGCCGGCGATGTTGACGATGCGGCCCTGGGTCGCGACCAGATGCGGCCAGGCCGCGCGGCACAGACGCATCGCGCCGTAGAACTTGAGCGCGAAGCCGTCCTGCCAGTCCGCATCGGAGAACGACAGGAAGTCGCCACGCGGCGTGGCGCCGGCGTTATTGACCAGGGCGTCGATGCGACCGTGCCGTTCCAGCGCGAGCTCGATCACGCGTTGCGCCGCGGCGGGCTCGCTCAGGTCGCAAGCCAGCGCCAGCGAGGGCGTCGCCAGCGTATCGACCAGCGCGTCCAGCGCCTCGTGCGAGCGCGCCACCGCGAGCACGCGATAGCCGTCGGCGGCGAGCTTGCGCGCGATCGCCGCGCCGATGCCGCGGCTGGCGCCGGTGACGATCGCGAGCGGATCGCCGTGCGGCACGCCGTCGCCGCGCGTGCTCACGAACCGACCGCGGGATTCAGCGAGTAGGTGCCATAGGTCGAGGCCTCGGCCAGGACGTGGCCGTGCATCGCGCGCAGCACGTCGGCGGCGCCGAAGCGCTCCGGCAGGTCGAGGCGTTCGACGTCGAGCGCGAACACACGGAAGAAATAACGGTGCAGGCGCAGGTCGTTGGGCGGCGGGAACGGGCCGTCGTAGCCGCGCCAGTCGCCGGCCATATCGGCGTTGCCGGCGAACCAGCCGGTGTAGTCGTTCAGGCCCTGGCGCGCGCCGCGCGGGCCGGCGGGATCGGCCTTGCCGTGCGCGACCACGCCGTCGCTGCAGCTGCCGGCGGCGATTTCGCGCAGGTCGGCGGGCAGGTCGGCCATCGCCCAATGGCAGAAATCGGTGCGCGGCTGCTCGACCGGGACCTGCACGTCGTCGCGGCCGACCATCTCGGCCACGGTCGGCACGTCGGGGTCGATGCACAGCAGCGCGAACGAACGCGTCGCCGCGGGCGCGTCGCTCCAGGCCAGGTGCGGATTGCGGTTCGGCGCGAAGCCGTAGCCGTCGGCCGTGGGCTGGCCCGCGGCGAACTCGGCGGCCAGGCGCTGGCCGTGTTGGAAACTGTCGCTGTGGATACGCATACCGCCTCCCTGGCGAACGATGATGTGTACGAGCTTCGCTTCACACCCTCGCCGCGTGCGCGGCGAGGGTGTGCGAGTTCGATCAGGCTTCCGGATAACCCAACCGCTTGGCGACCGGCGTCAGCACGGCAAAGGCCTCGGCCAGCGGTTCGGCGAACGCGCGCCAATGACCGGGGGCGAAGCGCTGCGGGCCGAGGGCTTCGATCGGCGGCGGTGCGATGCCGATTTCCAGCGCCTGAGCGATCGCCACGGCGAGGCCCTGCGGATCCTGCGAGATGTCGTCGAGCTTGATCAGGCGGTGCGGGAACAGGTCCTGCTCGTGCAGCGCGGCGACCTGGTTGAGCACCATCGCCATCCAGCGCGCACCGGCTTCCGGCGATTCCAGACGGAACGGGGCCGGCGCGCCGTAGGCGAGCCAGTCCAGCAGCATGTCGCGCGGATCGCGCAGGGCGATCATCAGCACCGCTTCGGGCAGGTGCGGGCGCAGCGCCAGCAGCAGCGAGTTGTCCCACCACAGCAGCCAGTCGAAGATCGCGCCGTCGTTGACGCCGCGCGTGGGCAGCGCGGCGCGCCACAGGTTGACCAGGTAAGCCGGATCCATCGAGCCGTCGAGCAGGGCTTCGGCGGTGCCGTAGCGTTGCAGTGGGTCGTTGGGCGGGTTGGAACCGAAACGGTCGGCGCGCAGCGGGCCCTGGGCGAGGTCGAAGGTCTGCGCGAGGCGCTCGACCAGCGAACCCGGCGGGCCCCACAGCAGCAGCACGCCCGGCGCGTCTTCCGGCAGCGGCGCCAGGTCGGGCCAGTTGGTGCGCGGCGTGGTCACCGGCGGCAGCGGCAGGCGGTTGGGCGCGGCTTCGGCCTGCAGCTCGATCCAGGTCGCCGCGGCCGCGCCGGGCTGGCCGGCGTGATCGAGGGTGCGGCCGAGCAGATGACGCAGGTTCAGCCTGACCTGCTCGTCCGGCGCGCGCGCGAGCAGACTCTCCACGCGCGTGACCGCGGCGTCCGGATCGGTCTGGATCAGGCTGTCGATGATGCGCAGTTCCGAACGCGTGTCGCCGGGGTTGAGCTCGACGATGCGGTGGGCGATGGCGTCGGCCTGTTCGCGCTCGCCGTGATGGTCGTGGATGGTCGCGCGCGCTTCCAGCGCCGGGATGTAGTCGGGCATCGCGTCGATCCAGCGCTCGACGATGCCGAGCGCTTCGTCGCCCGCGAAGGGTTCGAACAGCAGGCGCGCGCGCCACAGGTCGTCGGTCTGCGGATGCGTGGCCAGTGCCGCTTCCAGCGTGTTGCGGGCGTCGTCGGCGTCGCCGAGGCGGCGCCAGACTTCGATCAGCGCCGACAGGGTGCGACGGTCGCGCGGTTCGGCGGCGAGTGCGGCGCGCAGGCGCGGCAGGGCGCTGTCGGCGCGGCCGGCTTCGAGTTCGATCTCGCCCAGCCAGCGCTGCATGCCCGGGCTGGCGTCGACGTCGACCGTGCGCGCCAATTCGTCGGCGGCTTCGGCCGAGCGGCCCTGGCGGCGCAGCAGTTCGACGATCAGCACGCGCAGCGAAGGCGCCGACGCGGGGGTACGCTCCATCAGGCCGCGGAAGGCCTGTTCGGCGAAGGCGAAGTGGCCCTTGGCGAGGTAGGCGAAGCCGAGCGCGTGACGCAGCTGCGGCTCGTCGGGCGCGCGTTCGGCGGCGCCGCTGAGCAGGGCCAGCGCGCCGTCGGCGTCGCCGCGACGCAGCATCAGGGTGCCTTCGACCGCGGCCACCTGCGGGTGGTCGGGGGCGATGCGCGCGGCGGTGCGGATCAGGCGTTCGGCCTCGTCGAGGTCGCCGCGCGAGATCGCCAGCTGCGACTGCACCACGTAGGCGGGGAACTGGTTCGGGTCCAGGCCGATCGCCTGCGCGAGCGCGGCCTGGGCCTGGTCGAGCTGACGGCCGTCGAGCAGCAGGCCGGCGCGCTCCAGATGCAGGTTGGCGTCTTCCGGCGCGATCGCGATGGCCTGGTCGATCGCGGCGATGGCGGCGTCGCGGTCGCCGCTGGAGCGGAGCGCGGCGGCGTGCAGTCGGTGCGCATGCGGGTCTTGCGGCTGTGCCGCCACCAGTTCCTGGGCGGCGGACAGGGCCTCTGCCGACGCGCCACGGCGCAGGGCATCGAGGGTGGTCTCGTACATGGGATTGGGGACTTCAGGCCAAACCCGCATTGTAGCGGGAGGATCGGGGCCGGGCGGGCGGCGGCGTATGGGACCGAAAGCTTCGTGGATTCAACCCCTCTCCCGCTGGGAGAGGGGTTGGGGTGAGGGTCCGGCGCGAGTGCGCGGCTCGAACCTCGTCCCGGCCCCTCATCCGGCGCTGCGCGCCATCTTCTCCCAAGGAAGAAGGGAAGGTCGAAGTCCGTGCGTTGAGCTCATCTCCTGACAGCAACCGATGGAAGTGGGTTGGGGTGAGGGGCGACGGTTGAGTGGGATTTTGCCGCCGGATGCCGCCCTCATCCGCCCTCGGGCACCTTCTCCCGCAGGCAGGAGAAGGGACAACACCTATTGGGGGGTGGGCGATTCAGGCCGAAGCGGCCGACTCCAAACGATCGGCGATCCAGCGCTCGGCGAAGCCATCCAGGCGCGCGCTTTCGAGAAAACCGCAGTGGCCGCCCCAGGGCGCGATCTCGAGCTGCGCGTTCGGCGGCAGCGTGAGCGCGCGGAAGCCTTCGACCGGGATCACCGGGTCGTCCTCGGCCATCAGGATGCTGACCGGCACCTGCAGGCGCGACAGTCGGTCGGCGGCCACCGAATAACCGTCGAAGTAGCGGTCCAGGGTGCCGTACTCGGTGTGGCGCTCGACCATCCACTGGGTCAGCGAACGCATGCGCAGGCCCAGGGTGCTGTCGTCGAAATCGTGGAACTGCGGGAACAGCTCGCGCTTGCGCGCCAGCGAGCCGCGCCACTTGCGCTCGAAGTACCACAGGTAGATCGGCAGGCCCCGCTCCATCGCATCCATGGTCCGGGCCGGGTCCAGCACCGGGCAGATCGCGGCGGCGTAGGTCAGCGGCAGACCCGCCTCGGGCGCCTGCAGGGCCAGACGCAGGGCGAAATTGCCGCCCAGCGAGTAGCCGGCCACCGACATCGGCCGGCGCGGGAAGCGCTGGGCCACGTCGCAGGCCGCATGCAGCACTTCGCCGATGCGGTTGGAGTGGAACAGGCCTTCGTTGAGGTGGTGGGTGTCGCCGTGATCGCGGAAGTTGAGCCGGAACACTTCGAAGCCGCGGCTGAGCAGCTCGGCCGCGGTCATGCGCATGTAGTTGGATTCGGCGCTGCCTTCCCAGCCGTGCAGCAGCAGCACCAGGCCGCGCGATTCGGTGCCGGGTACGACGCTGTGAAGACCGTGCAGACGCACGCCTTCGCCGCCGTCGATCAGGTGTTCGGTGGTGGTCGCGCCCAGTTCGGCCAGGCGCCGTTCGGCGCGGCGCCGACGCAGCGGGCTGGAGCCGAGCAGCGATTGCAGGTGCGCGTTGCGCAGCCAGCGCGGTGGGCGGTAGTCGGCGGCTGTCAGCATCGGGGCGGCGGCATCGTGGGGGCGCGCGGCTTCATCGTAGGCATCGCCGGCCCCGCGGTTCAATGCCCCATCGCCTCGACGATGCGCTGGCGCGCGAGGTCGGCGATGCGCCGGCGGCCGTCGGTCTCGCCGGGCAGGATCGGCTGCAGGAAGTGGATCTCGGCGCTGCGCGAAGGTTCGCCGAGCAGGCGCACGAAGTTGGCGAAGAAGCTTTCGCGGTTCTGGAACGCGACCACGCTCTGGGCCTCGCCGCGCTCGCCGTAGCGCAGCGCGACCGGCTGCACCGGCACGCCGGCCTCGACCGCGGCCAGGAAGATGCGGGCGTGGAAGGGCCCGATCTCGCCGCCGCCGCGGGTGCCGCCTTCCGGGAACACGCCGACCGAACGTCCGGCGCGCAGCCGCGCCAGCATTTCATGCAGCACGCCGCCCAGCGATTCGGTGCTGCCGCGGTGATGGAAGATGGTCTCGCCGCGCGCGGCCAGCCAGCCGACCACCGGCCAGCCGGAAATCTCGCGCTTGGCGACGAAGCCCATCATGCGCTGGCTGTGCAGGGCCTCGATGTCGATCCAGCTGACGTGGTTGGCGACGAACATGGCCGCGCCCGGCAGCGGCGTGCCGATCCGGCGCAGGCGGAAGCCGAAGATGCGCATCAGCCCGGCCGACCAGGCGCGGATCACGCGATGTTCCAGGCGCTCGTCGCCGACCGGGATACCGGCGGTCAGAGGCGAGATCAGCAGCAGTACCAGCGGCAGGTCGACCAGCAGATGCCACGTCAGCAACGGCACACGGATCAGGTAACGCAGCGCGCGCGCGGCCTGCGCACCGGAGGGCGCGGCCGCGCCGGCGTGGGGAGACGGCGCATTCATCCTGCGCACGATACCGAAGCGCCGGGGGCGTGGCGAGCGCGCTCGCGCGTAACGGGCGGCAATGACCGCTGGCGGCGGTTCAACGCGCGATCACCGCCACGGTCAGGCGCGAGATGCAGACCAGACGCGCGGATTCGTCCTCGATCCGGATTTCCCAGACCTGGGTGCGTGCGCCGATGTGCAGCGGCCGCGCGGTGCCGGTGACGATGCCGGTGCGCACGCCGCGCAGGTGGTTGGCGTTGATCTCGATCCCGACCACGCCCTGGCCCTCGTCCACCGCCATCATGCCGGCACTGCTGCCCAGGGTTTCGGCCAACAGCACCGAGGCGCCGCCGTGCAGCAGGCCGTAGGGCTGGTGGGTGCGGGCATCGACCGGCATGGTCGCGCGCAGGTAGTCGGGGCCGATCTCGGTGAAGACGATGCCCAGGGGCTCCATCGCGGTATTGCGCGAGCTGGCGTTGAGCTGCTCCAGGCTGCTGGGGCGGCGGAACACGGGTCGGGTAGCGGCGGCGGTCATCGCGCCACGATAGCCCAGGCGTGCGGCCCGGACGAAAAAGAACGCAGGGTCAACCGGGGATTCCTTAGCCGGGAATCGAGGCTGCCCTGCGTTTAGGGGGTACGACGGTGTGGCTGGGAACTACAGTCGGCGGACTCGGCCTTCTGACCGGCGCACTGCGTGGAGAGGGGCGCAGCGCGCCGGTCCCGGCTTTATGGAGCGGACCGACACACGACCAGGACGACACCGTGGGTTATGCGCAGCGGAAGCGGGGCTGGGCCCAGTCGTTGCCGGTGTAGCGGCGGCTGCTGGCGTAGCCGGAGCTGTTGCCGTAGCCGACGCCGAAGTCGCGTTCGCGGTGGACGTGGCGGACCGGGGCGACGGGAGCGGTGCGGTTCTGGCTACTCGTGGAAGAGACGTTGCGGTCGAAGAGCTTGGAGACGTTCATGGTGGTGTCCTTGGTCGGTGGGGGAGTGATAGTGCTTCGGTGTGTTGGTAGAGTACAACACCTGGGCGCTTGTTCCATATGCCGGAAGTCACCCCACCAAAGACCTGTCTGTTTGCGGCGGGCTGCAACACTGGAACTTGTTGATAGAGATGGGGTTTGCAGGCCCGGGGTTGCATCGATCGGCCCATGACTGACGACCTATGCCGGAGACATGACCTGCTCCGGGCGCGCGCAGACGCACGCCGCCCCGGACCGATGCCGGGACAGTTTCTTTTTATATCAGTGACTTAGAACGCCATGACCGGGCGCCCCGGGCTTACAGAATCGGCGCCAAACCCGCCCCGAAGGCGGTGAAAATGCGCGTGATCAGGCTCTTGGGGCCGAGGCTGACCTCGGGAAAGTCGCCGACCGGGCGGTAGCAGGTGCGGAATCCGGGCTGGTTGCGGTAAAGCGGGTGCGGGCAGTTCGGCCCGGGCACGAATTCGTAGCTGGTCGCATAGCGCATCGGCCACAGGTCGAACAGCGGCAGCTGCTCGGAGACCTTGCCGATCGAATACTCCAGCCCCGAGAACACCGGCGGTTTGTCGCGGCGTGCGATCACCCAGGAGTTCTCCGGCTTGATGTCGCGGCGGATGCTGGCCGCGAGTTCGACCGCGAACGCAGCATCGTCGATCACCACCGCACTCTCGGTGTTGTAGCGGTCGCCGCGCGGATCGAAGTTGTGGGTACCGACCACGCCGATGCGCTCGTCGATCACCATCGACTTGGCGTGCATGCCGATGCGCACGCCGGCGCGCTTGAGCGGCACCGGCTCGTTGGCGCGGCGGCGCGCGTAGCGCATCGCCGCGTATTCGCGCGACAGCGGTGTGCGGTACTGGGTGCGCGAGATCACGCTGGAACGGTCCAGGCGCTGCTCGCGCAGCGTTCTCGGCGCCGGCTCCGGCGGCAGGTCGTCCAGGCCCAGGTCCGGCAGCGTCGCGCCGGTGGTGGCGATGTCGATCGGCGCGTCGGCCGGGAACGGCTTGTACTCGTAGATATCGAAGCCGAATTCGCGCAGGTAGCGGCGCTTGTACTTGTACGACAGGGCGTAGGCGATGAAAGCGTCGGTCGCGGCCAGGCTGTTGGTCGAGACGATCACGCGCGGCGGCGTCGGCCGCTTGCGCAAATCGCGGAACAGGGTCTGGGCGGCGTCCGACAGCACCAGATAGGGCGTCTGCAGCAGCACTTCGCGTTGCGCCGATTCGATCAGGCCGCGCAGCGAAGCGGAGGAATGCGCGCCGTCGACGCCGTTGCCGCGGTGCTTCTCCGGCGAGTCGGCGATGTAGCGCACCTGGCCCACCGGCAGCGCGCGCGCGGCCAGGCGTGCGCGCACCAGCTCGGCGTCGCCGGCATCGCGGCGCATGGCCTGGGCGCGCGCCGGGCGTTCGAACGCGGTCGCCGGCAGCTTCGGCACGCCGCTGCGGATCAGATAGGTGCCCACGTCCTTGAGGCGCTCGACCGGCACGCTGCGGCGGTCGTCCCAGAAGCGCACGAAATCCTGGTCCATCACCCGCGCGGCCGGACCGGCCACCAGCAGGTCGCGGTCGCGGAAGTTGTACTCGTCGTCCCAGTCGTAATAGTCGTCCTGGTAGTTGCGCCCGCCGGTGATGCCGACCGCGCCGTCGACCAGCAGCAGCTTGGTGTGCATGCGCTGGTTGAGCCGACGCCAGCAGCAGGCCGCCGCCAGCAGGTACTGCGGATAGGTGATGCGGGCGCGCTTGAGCACCGGGTTGTACAGCCGGACCTCGAAGTTGGCGTGCGCGCCGGACAGCGCGGCCAGGGTCTCGATGTGCTTGAGCGCGGCCAGCTGGTCCAGCAGCAGGCGCACGCGCACGCCGCGGCGCGCGGCCGCGATCAGCTCGTCCAGGACCAGGCGGCCGGCGTCGTCCTCGTCGTAGATATAGGTCTGCAGATCGATCGCGGTGGTCGCGCTGCGGATCAGGTTGATGCGCGCGAGCAGCGCGTCCGGGCCGTGGTCGAGGATCAGGGCGTAGTGGCGCGGCGTGTCGGGGCCGGACTCGGCCAGCGCACGCGTGGCCAGGTCGCGCAGCGGCGAGGGCTGGGCGCAGGCGTCGATGGCGGCGCAGTCGACCTGGGTCGGGCGCGCGGCGATGGCGATCTCGGTCGCGCGCTCGCGCTGCACGCGCGACAGGCCGGCGCAGGCCGACAGGCTCAGCGCGAGCGCGACGAGGGCGGTGCGTTGCCAGGCTTTCACGGCGCCGGGCTCCGCATCAGGTCGTGTTGCAGGCGCACACGCAGGGTGAAGCGGACCCGATCGCTCAAGGCCAGCTGCCAGCCGTCCAGACCGTAGTCGTCGCGGCTGACGCTGCCGTGGGCGATCACGTCGCAGTCCTTGCCGGGACGCAGGCAGGTGGTAGGCGCGAGCACGAAGGTCTCCATCCGGCTGACGCCGTGCAGAGTCAGGCGGCCGCGCAGCTTACCGCCTTCGCGCACTAAGTCGGCCGCGTGCGGCTCGGACAGGAATTCGATGCGCGGGTAGCGCGCCGAGTCGAAGAAGCGGCGGCCGCGCGCGAGCTCGGTGTAGCGGGTAGAGTCGGCGACCTCGACCGCGCCGGTGGCCAGCGCGATGCGGACCTGGTGGCGGCCGTCGGGCAGCACCGTCACCTCGCCTTCGTAGCTGGGGAACGTGCCTTCGACCCGCTGGCCCCAACGCGTGCGCAGCTCGAAACCGAAGCGGGTGTAGAACGGATCGAAACCCGACGCCATCGGCGCCGGCGCCTGCGCCGCGAGCGGCGCGCAGGCCAGCGCGAAACACAGGAAGCCGATCGCGGCGAGGGTGCGTGCGGCCGTCGGGCGCTGCGGCCTCACGGCCACCAAAAGGCGCTGAGCTGGGCGACGCCCGGTTCCAGGCTGGTATCGGCCGGCACGGTCAGCACCGCGACGCCGCCCGGAGGCATGCCGCGGTAGTCGCCGGACTGGCCGCTGTGCAGCAGCGCGGCCAAGCGTTCCAGGCCCGGGTTGTGGCCGACCAGCATCAGCCGCTCGGCCTCCACATGCAGGTCGGCGAGCGAGATCAGGGTGCCCGGGGTGGCCTCGTAGATCGACGGTTCGATGCGCTGATCGACGTAGCCGATCGCGGCCAGCACCGCCTCCAGGGTTTCGCGGGTGCGCCGCGAGGGCGAGCACAGCACGCAGTCGGGCACCAGTTTGTTCTCGGCCAGCCAGCGGCCGGCGGCCTCGGCCTCGGCCAGCCCCTCGGCCGACAAGGGCCGGTCCAGATCGGCCTGGCCTTGGGCGGCCGGTTCGGCATGGGCGTGGCGGAGCAGGATCAGTTCGCGCATGGATTGGGCCGCTTGCGAGTGGAAGGAACGGGCAACGCGTCGATGCGCGAGCACTGGGTAAGCAGGATGCCTGTCGGCGACGCAGAAAGGTAGCCATGCGGCCGCGCCGGTCGTGTGAACGCCAGGGCGCGGTACCTCATCGCCATCGTTTCGTTCCCGTCAACGCTTACTTCTTCAGCCACTTCAGCAGCGATTGCCAGTCGGCCTGGTGTTCGCGGATCTGCGCCGAGTGGTAGTCGAACAGGCTCTTGCCCAGAGCGGTCATCACCACGTAGGCCTGGCTGTCGCGCAGCTGCCCGACCATCGGGTAGGGCCATTCGCTGAGCAGTTCCACCGCCTGCTGCGAGGCATTGGTCCAGGGCTTGAGCTTGTTGCCGATCAGGCCCACGCGCAGCTGGCCGCGGCGGACCCGCGGGTGCCGGGCCAGGGTGTCCAGGAACGGCACCGTGGCTTCGATGTCCAGGGTCGAGGGCTGCACCGGCACGACCACCGCGTCGGCGACGTCGAGGAAGGCTTCCAGGTCCTCGGCCATGGCCCCGGCCGGAGCGTCGATCACGATCCGCTGGGTGTCCTCGGGCAGGGCCTTGCGCCAGGATTTGCGGCGGGTGCCGTCGAGCGGCAGGACCGCGCTTTCGAGCGTGGCGCGGCGTTGCGCCCAGCGCGTGGAGGAATTTTGCGGATCGGCATCGACCAGCGCGGTGCGCAGGCCTTCTAGCGCCGACTGCGCGGCGAGATGGGTGGCGATGGTCGTCTTGCCCACGCCCCCCTTGGAACTGGCCACCAGCACGGTCTTCATGCGAGCTCCCTCTAGGCGGAAGCCGCAGCGTACACCGGGGGTGGGGCCGGGGCTATCGCGGGGCGGGGGTGGGGGCCGGCGTGGATTCGGGAGGCCGCCGGCCGGTCTGGATCAGGGCGCGCTGCAGCGGGTTGTCGGGGAGCCAGCCCGGCGGCGGGGTCGCGCGCTGACCGCGCTCCACCAGCCAGGCTTCCACCGCCGGCATCTCGCCCAGTTCGAACACGCGCGCGAACCAGTCCGGCGGCATCGGCTGGCCGCGCTGTCCCGGGAAGTGCTGGCGCAGCCAGCTCAGCCGGCGCAGGCGCTCGCGCCAGACCACGGCCTCGGAGGTATCGGCGACCAAGGGCGTGCCCAGGTGCAAGCCCATCACCTGGTCGATCATTTCGCTGCTGCTGGCCATCCTTGCGAACACATCGACGCAAGCTTGACGCCACGACGGTGGCGGTTGTCTGCACAGTTCCACGAGCGGCGTGATCGACGGAATGGCATGGCCCGCCGCAATGTTCATCGCCGAGGCGCCAATGAGACCATCGTGCGTGGACGGCACTGCGAGCATGGAGGCATATGCCTTCTGCGCGCATGCAGCCACCACCGGCGGCGGCAGCTCGTCCAGGGCCGCGTACACGACGCTGCCGAATTCGCCGAAGTGCGAGTTGTAGTGATCGGCGCGCGCAGCACGTAGCAACAAGGCTTCCTGAGCGGCCAGGTCGTCGCCGCGTTGGACGGCGCGGTCGAGGGAGATCAGCCACACGGCCGTATTGTCCGGTTCCAGCCGCTGCAGCCGCGCCACGGCAGGCTCCGGGTCGCAGGCCTCCCCTATCCCTGCGCAACCACCGCTGGCCGCGATCCACTGCACCAACGGGTCGTCCGCGCCCAGACGCAGGGCCGTGGTCATCGCGGCGGCGCCTTCGCGACGGGCTTCCAGCCAGGCGAACTCGTCCGGACTCGCCGACTGGAACAAGAACGCCGCGATCAGGGCCGCGCGCGCATCCGGATCGACCATCATTTGCCGGGCCCGCTCGCTGGTGATGGCGGCAAAGGCGCGTTTCCATTGCGCCGGATCGCAATCGGTCAACGATGCGACTGGCGCAGCCGGCGCGACAGCGATACCACGCTGGGCCACGGGGGCATCGCGTTCGTGCGTAACCGCATTCGACGGCTGCGTCGACGATCCCACCCCGGCAGGAACGAACTCCAGCCACCCCGCCCGGCGCGCACCCACGAACGACACCAACCCCAGCGCGATCAACGCGACGACCGCCCCCCAAACCTTCCGCATCCCCCGACTCCCTTCGTTACGACGGATCTCGCTCCCTAGCCCACCGCCACCCGCGCCCACAACGGCAGCGTCGCCAGCGACAGCAGCAAACCGTAGCCGACCATGGCCGCGGCCAGGCGCGGCGCGAGCTGGTGCGCGATCGCCAGCGCGCCGGCGGTCACCATCGGCGGCATCGCCGACTCCAGCACGGTCGCGCGCGCCATCTCGCCGTGCAGGCCCAGCAGCGGCACCAGCACGCAGGCCAGCGCCGGCATCACCGCCAGCTTCAGCGCCAGACCCGACAGCAAAGGCTTGAGCTCGTCGCGCGGTAGGGTCAGCTTCACCGACAAACCTATAGTCAGCATCGCCAGCGGCAGCAGGGCGTCGGACAGGCGCTGCAGGCCGCCGGCGATCCAGCTCGGCGGCTGCGCCGGCATCACCGTGAAGCCGATCAGCAGCGCCCACAGCGGCGGGAAGCGCAGCACCCGGCGCAGTATGTCGCGGGCGTTCGGCGCGGCGTCGCCACCGTAACGCGCCAATACCCACAAGCCGAACGTGGACAGGATCAGGAACGCGCCGAACTGGTCGTAGACCACCGCGTACGGCAGCGCGTGTTCGCCGATCAGGGCGCGGGTCAGCGGATAGCCGAGGAAACTGGTGTTGCCCAGGGCGACGGTGAGCAACAGCACTGCGTGTTCGTCGCGGCGGAACTTCAGCCAGCGCGACAGCGCGCCGACCAGGACCACGGTCGCGGCCAGCAGCAGCCAAGGCACCGCCGCCACGCCCAGCAGCGCCGGTTCCAGCTGCAGGCGCGGCGCATAGCGCAGCACCGCGGCCGGCAGGCACACGTACAACACCACCAGGTTCAGCGTCTGCGCCGCGCCCTCGGGCAGCACGCGCAGGCGCTGGAACAGATAGCCCAGGGCCAGCATCGCCAGCACCAGGGCGAAAGCGTCGAAAGCCATCGCGGTCGCGGTCGGCGCGCCGCAAGGCGCGATGCGGCCATGGTCGCGGTTGCGGCGCGCGCGCTCAAGCCGTCGGCGGCCAGCGGTCGGCGGCAAGCTCGCCGTGCCGATATCATGGCGGCGGCCTCGAAGAACGATTCCATGACCGATCTGCAAGACCTGACCGCGCTGATCCGCGCCAACACCCCGTTAATCGTGATCGAGACCCGCGACGAAGCGCGGGTGGTCGAACTGTTCCGGCAGGCGCTGATGCACGTGTGGCGCGCGCTGTACCGCTGGTCGATCACCGAGGGCCTGCGCCGGGTCGATATCGATCGCGAGGACGAGGAGACCCGGGTCGCGCCCGACATCTCCGCGACCCTGCAGGCGATCCGCGACGCCGACCAGCGCGGCATCTACGTGCTGTTCGACGCCCATCCCTACCTGGGCTACGCCAGCACCCAACGCCAGCTGCGCGAGATCGTCCAGCGCCGCGGCTGCCAGCCGCACGTGCTGGTGCTGGTCGGGCACAAGGTAGAACTGCCGCCGGACCTGGATTCGCTGGCGGTGCGCTACACCCCGCGCCTGCCCGACGCCAACGCCCTGCTCAAGCTGGTGCGCGAGGAAGCCGAGAACTACATGCGCGAGCACGGCGGCCGCCGGGTCGAGGTCGACGCCGAGGTGGTCAAGCAGATCGTGCGCAATCTGCAGGGCCTGGACCCGGTCGATGCGCGCCGGATCGCGCGCCACCTGATCTTCCGCGACGGCGCGATCGCCGCCGACGACCTGCCGGAGCTGGCCAAGCTCAAGTTCGAGCTGCTCAATCGCTCCGGCCATCTGCATTACGAATACGACAGCGCGCGCATGGGCGACATCGCCGGCGCGCGCCGGCTCAAGCGCTGGGTCGAACAGCGCCGCGGCGTGTTCACCGGTGGCGAGCCGCCGCCCGGACTGGATCCGCCCAAGGGCATGCTGCTGCTGGGCGTGCAGGGCTGCGGCAAGTCGATGCTGGCCAAGGCGGTCGCGGCCGGTTTCGGCGTGCCGCTGGTGCGGCTGGATTTCGGCACGCTGTACGACAAATTTCACGGCGAGACCGAGAAGAACCTGCGCGCGGCGCTGGCCTCGGCCGAACAGCTCGCGCCCTGCGTGCTGTGGATCGACGAGATCGAGAAAGGCCTGGCCGGCGACAGCGGCGACAACGACGGCGGGGTGTCGCGGCGCGTGCTGGGCTATCTGCTGACCTGGATGGCCGAGCGCAAGTCGCGGGTGTTCCTGGTCGCCACCGCCAACCAGATCGACGCGCTGCCGCCGGAACTGCTGCGCAAGGGCCGCTTCGACGAGATCTTCTTCGTCGACCTGCCCGATCCGGCCGCGCGCATCGAATTGTTCGCGCTGCATCTGCGCAAGCGCTCGCTGGCCCCGGAAGGATTCGACCTGCCCGCTCTGGCCGCGGCCAGCGACGGTTTCTCAGGCGCCGAGATCGAGCAGGCCATCGTCGCCGCGCTGTACGCCGCGCACGCGACCAGCGCGCCGCTGTCGGATTTCCAGCTGCGTGCCGAACTCAAGCAGACCCGTCCGCTGTCGGTGATGATGGCCGAGCAGGTCGAAGGCCTGCGCGAGTGGGCGCGCTCGCGGACGGTGCCGGCGGACTGAGGGGTACAAGTCGTTCGGGGCGTGCTTGTTGAAGCATGAGGGGTGGCCTTCGCCGCGCCGGAGCAAATCCCCCTCAATCCCCCTTTTGCAAAGGGGAAAGACGATCAAGCGCTGCGTCGCCGATCGGCCGTAGGGTGCGGTGATAACCGCACCATCACGCATCCGCGGGTTCGCGCGACGATGCGGTTCGCCCTTGGCTCACCGCATCCTACGATCAGTCGCGACGCTTCACGTATACCCAGGCGCGGCGTCCCGACACCAGCGGCGCTTCGACGCGTTCGTAGTCGTCGACCTCGTAGGCGTCGGCCTGGCGCAGTTCCTCGGCGCTGATCGCGAACACGGTGCCGGGCACGGTGTCGGCGGGATCGCCGCTGTATTCGACGATGGGATGGTAGGCCTGCCCGCTGGTCGCCACGACCTGGGCGTCCTCTATCTTGAGCAGACTGCGGCGGTAACCGCTGAGCGCGTCGGCGTCGCCGTGCAGCAGGCGCCCGAAGGTCGCGCGCTGCACCTCGGCCTGCTGCAGGGTGCCGTAGGAGAACAGCGCTACCAAGAGCCGCGCTTCGCTGCGATCGTCGCTCATACCGATGCCGCCGCGGATCAGTAGCCCGCGGCCTGGCCGTCCTTGCGCGATTCGCTGGCGCCGACGTAGCCGCCGTTGGGGTTGACCATGATCGCCTGGTAACCGCCGTAGGGGCCGTTGGCGAAGCGCACGCTGTGGCCCTTGCGCATCAGTTCGCGCACGGTCTCGTAGGGGTAGCCGGTCTCCAGGTCGAGCTCGCCGCCGTCGCTCATCACCGTGGCCTGCCCGGCCGGTTCGGTCGAGCCGTCGTGCTGGATGCGCGGCGCGTCGCCGGCTTCCTGCAGGTTCATGCCGAAGTCGATCAGGTTCATGATGATCTGTGCATGCCCCTGCGGCTGCATCGCGCCGCCCATCACGCCGAACGACAGCCAGGGCTTGCCGTCCTTGGTCACGAACGCGGGAATGATGGTGTGGAACGGACGCTTGCCCGGTTCGAACGAGTTGGGGTGGCCTTCCTTGAGCACGAACTGTTCGCCGCGGTCCTGGAAGATGAAACCCAGGCCCGGCGCGGCCATGCCGCTGCCCATGCCGCGGTAGTTGGACTGGATCAGCGAGACCATCATGCCGTCGGCGTCGGCGACGGTCATGTAGATGGTGTCGCCTTCGTCCAGCTCCTTGGGCGTGGCCGGCTGCACTTCGCGCGCGGCCTTGTCCATCGAGATCAGCTTGCGGCGCTGCTCGGCGTAGCGCTTGGAGATCAACTGCTCGACCGGCTGCTTGCCGAACGCCGGGTCGGCGTACCAGCGCGCGCGGTCGGCGAAGGCGAGCTTCTTGGCCTCGGTGAACAGGTGCACGTGTTCGGGGCTGCCGAAGCCGTAGGACTTGAGGTCGTAGCCTTCCAGGATGTTGAGGATCTGCAGCGCGGCGATGCCCTGGCCGTTGGGCGGCAGTTCCCAGACGTCGTAGCCGCGGTAGTTGCTGCTGACCGGCTCAACCCATTCGCCGTGGTGCGAGGCCAGGTCGTCGTAGCTCAGATAACCGTCGTTGGCCCTGAAGTAAGCGTCGATGGTGCGGGCGATGTCGCCCTTGTAGAAGGCGTCGCGGCCGCCGGCGGCGATCTTCTCCAGGGTCGCGGCCAGGTTCGGGTTCTTCCAGGTTTCACCGGTGCGCGGGGCGCGGCCGTCGATGGTGAACTGCTCCTTGAAACCGGGCCACTTCGACAGACGCGGCACCGAGGCGTTCCAGTAGTAGGCGATCACCTCGTGCACCGGGTGGCCTTCGCGGGCGTAGCGGATCGCCGGGGCGAGGTCGTCGGCCATGGGCTTGCGGCCGAAGCGCTCGTGCAGGGCGAACCAGGCGTCGACCGCGCCGGGCACGGTCACCGGCAGCGGGCCGTAGGACGGCACGTCGCTCAGGCCGCGCTTGCGGAACTCGGCCAGGCTCAGCGATTTCGGCGAACGGCCGGAGCCGTTGTAGCCGTGGAGCTTCTTGGTCTTGGGATCCCAGACGATCGCGAACAGGTCGCCGCCGATACCGCTGCCGGTGGGCTCCATCAGGCCGAGCGCCGCATTGGCCGCGATCGCCGCATCGACCGCGCTGCCGCCCTGCTTCATCACGTCCAAGGCGATCTGGGTCGCCAGCGGGTGCGAGGTCGCGGCGATCGCGTGCGGGGCGTAGACCTCGCTGCGGGTCGCGAAGGGCTTACCGGTGACGCGGTCGGCGGCCGGCGCGGGCGCGGCGTGGCCGGCGGCGAACAGCGCGCACAGCAGGACGAGCGGGAAACGGTGGGGCAAGCGGCGTGAGGTCATGGCGCGGCTCCGCGGATCGGACCGCGACGATAACGCAGACCGACACGGCTGGGAGCGACGCAGTCGGGCGGATCGCGACCCGACGCCGGCGTATGCGGCGCCGATCCTCCCCACCCATCCGGCCGGCAGATGGCCTCCGGCGTCCGGCCGCGCACGAACCTGCGGCTCATCGGCGCGCGGCGCCACTCGCTTCGAATGGAGGGAGCGAAAGCGGAGATCGCGCGCTCGTTCTCTGAGGCAAGGCCACGGGACACGCGGCGGGAAACCTGTACGGATTCACTCCGACGGCAGTTGCGCGGCAACCAGCCGCAGACGTTGCAGGGCGGCGTCGAGATAGGCGGCCAGCGGCGGGATCGCCAGCCATTCGTCTTGGCGGCCGGCGTTTTCCAGCGCCTCGGCGACTTGACCCAGTTCGGCGGCGCCGACCATGCGCGCGGCCCCTTTGATCTTGTGTGCCTGCCGGGTCAAGGCGACGGCGTCGCCGCCCTCGCGCGCGGCGTGCAGCGCGACCAGGTCCTGCACGGTCGCGGCCAGGAACTCTTCGAGCACGCCGCGTGCCTCGGCCGGCGCGCCGCCGGTGAGCGCAGCCAGCACTTCGATGTCCAAGGCCTGGAGCTGGTCGAGTTGCGGCAGCACGGTGGGCGCGGGCGCATCCACGGTCGCATCGCTGTCGTTGTCGTTGACCCGCGTGTGCGGCAGCCAGCGCTGCAGGCAGGTCGCCAGCACCGCCACCGACACCGGCTTGGTCAGGTAGTCGTCCATGCCCGCGGCCAGGCAGCGCTCGGCCTCGCCCTTGAGCGCCGAGGCCGTCAGGGCCACGATCGGCGTACGCGCCAGGCCATCCGTTTGCTCGATCTCGCGTATCGCCGCGGCCAGCGCGTAGCCGTCCAGGCCGGGCATGTGCACGTCCGACAGCAGCAGCGCGTAGCGGCCGCTGCGCCAGCGCTCCAGAGCCTGCAGGCCGTCCTCGGCCGACTCGCTGGCGTAGCCGGCCAGGGCGAGCTGGCGCGCGATCACCATGCGGTTGGTCGGATGGTCGTCGGCCAGCAGCACCAGGCTGCGTTCGCGCTCGGCCTGCTCCAGGCCGGGCATGGGCCGCAGCGCGACCTTGGCCGGCGCGCCGCCTTCCGGCTCGGACGGCAGTTCCGATTCCGGCGCGCGCGGCAGGGTCACGATCAGGCGCATGGTGGTGCCCAGGCCGGGGCGGCTTTCCATGCTGACCTCGCCGTCCATCAGCTCGGCCAGTCGGCGGCAGATCGCCAACCCCAGGCCGGTGCCGCCGTAGCGGCGCGTGGTGTCGCCTTCGGCTTGATGGAACGGCTGGAACAGATGCCGCTGTTGTTCCTCGCCGATACCGATGCCGGTGTCGGTGACGCGGAAGCACAGCGTGTCGCGCACCGTGCCGTCGGCGCCCCTGGCGCTGGACTGCCACTCCAGCGCCGCCTGCACCAGGCCTTCGGCGGTGAACTTGAGCGCATTGGACAGGAAGTTGCCGATCACCTGGCGCAGCCGCAGCGCGTCGGCGCGATGCGCCGGGCCGATCCGCGGGTCGATCTCGCACAGCAGGCTCAAGCCCTGGCTCGATGCCGCGCCGGTGTAGTTGGCGACCGCGCTGCGCAACAGCGCCGGCAGGGCGACCACGGTCGGCGATAGCTCCAGGCGCCCGGCTTCGATCTTCGAGAAATCCAGGATGTCGCCGATGATCTGCAGCAGGGAGGCCGAGGACTGCTGGATGACGTCGAGCGCGCGGCGCTGATTGGCGTCCAGGCGCGAATGCGCGAGCACTTCGATCATGCCGGTCACGCCGATCATCGGCGTGCGGATCTCGTGGCTCATCGCGGCCAGGAACGAGGACTTGGCGCGACTGGCCTCCTGCGCGCGCGCCTCGCTCGCGCGCAGCTCGCGCTCGAGCCGGCGGATCGCGCTGAGGTCGGCGGCCACCAGCAACAGGCCGCCGTCGGCGCCGTCGACGTCGCTCATCGCCGACACCGCCAGCAAGGCCGGCACCCAAGTGCCGTCGCGATGGCGCAGCGTCGCCTCGCGCGGCGCGGCCCGCATCGACGCCAGCTCGCGCAACGCGGTCCAGTCGGCCTGCACCGGCCGGCCCAGGCGGTCGCCGAGCTCGTAGGCCAGCGTCTGCAGCGCCTTGGGTTCGAACAGGACATGCAGGCGTTCGCGCGCCAGCAGGTCGGCGGCGCGCCAGCCCAGCAGTTGTTCGGCGAAGGGATTGACCAGGGTGAAGCAGCCCTGCGCGTCGACCGCGACGATCGCGGTCTGGGCCGCATCCAGCAGCGAGCGCTGGAAGTGCTCGCGGCGTTCCAGTTCGGCGTGGGTGCGCTCGTTGCGGATCAGCTGGCCGGTGAGTTCGTTCTCGAAGCCCAGCACGTCGCGGCGCATGTCCAGGAACGCCTGCATCACCATCGCCAGCTCGCCCCGCGGCTGGTACTTGGGGGCGGCAGTGTAGTCGTGCTCGCGCATGCGCCGCGCCAGCCAGGTTAGGCTTTCGACGCCGCGGTAGGCGTTGCGCAACACTTGGCGTCCGGCCACGGCGGCGATCAGCAGGGCCATCACCGACAGCCCGACCCGCAACGCGCTCACGCGCCGGCTGCGCTCGATATCGGCGCGGACCACGCCGTCGGCTTCGACCATTTCCAGATCGGACAGCAGCTTCAGGCGCTGGGTGAGCGGGTCGATGGCCGGGTACAGGCTCGTGTCGGCGAACCGGCTCAGGGCCTCCATGTCTTCGCGCTGCAGGATCGCGCGCAATTCGGTCGCGGCCGCGTCGGCGGCCACGCGCGCCTGACCGGCGGCGCGGAAGTGCAGTTCCTCCTCGGCGGTGCGCGGCAACCGGTCCAGCACCGCCCAGCTTTCGTCGATGCGCTTGCGCGCGTCGTCGATGGTGGCCACGCCTTCGCGCCAGGGCACCAGGTAGTTGCGCACCCGGAAGGTGGTGTCGACCACGTCCAGGCCGTAGGCGTCGGACACCATCTTGATGCGGCGCAGGCCACGCAAGGAATCGTTGCGCAGGCTCAGTAGCGATTCGCGTGCGCGGTACTGGGCGACTTCGTCGATCACCAGCACCGTCGCGCCGGTCAGCAGCAGCAAGCCGAACAGCGCCCACAGCTGACGCCGGATGCTGAGCGTGCCCAGCCAGGCGCGCATGCGACGCGCCCTACTCCGGCCGCCGCCAGCGGCCGAGCACGACCAGCAGGTCTTCGCCGGGCACCGGTTCGGCGATCAAGTGGCCCTGAGCCATGCCGCAGCCCAGTTCGGCCAGCATCTGCCAGTCGTCGACGGTCTCCACGCCCTCGGCGACCACGTCCAGGCCGAGCTTGCGCGCCAGGTCCAGGCTGGCCTCGATCACCGCGCGCTTGCGCGGCTGCTCCTTGGCGCCGGAGACGAAACCCTGGTCGATCTTGAGTTCGGTGAACGGAATCTGCGACAGCTGCACCAGCGAGGAATAGCCGGTGCCGAAGTCGTCGATCGACAAGCCGAAACCCTTCAGGCGCAGCCGCGCGAGCACACCCAGGCCGCGCGCGGCATCGGCCATCAGCGAGCTCTCGGTGATCTCCAGCACCACTTCTTCCGGCGGAACCCCGGCCACGCGCACCAGGTGCTGGAAACGGTCGGCCGCGCCGGCATCGTCCAGCGTCGTCGGCGACACGTTGATCGACAGGTTCAGACGGATGCCCTGCCGGTCCCAGACGCGCTTCCAGCGACAGCCCTCGACCAGCATGTGGTCGGTCAGCAGGTCGACCAGACCTTCGCTTTCCATCATCGGCACGAAGTGCTGCGGGCGCACGATGCGGCCGTCGTGGCGGCGCCAGCGCGCCAGCGCCTCGACCCCGACCGCCTTGCCGTTGCCGAACTCGACCTGGGGCTGGAACCACGGCCCGATCTCGCCCGCGGCCAGCGCCTCGCGGATCAGCTGCGGCGTGACCTCGACCGGCTCCTCGTCCTCTTCGGCATGCAGCGCGTGTTCGTAGCCTTCCAGCGCCTGCTGCAGCTTGACCAGGGTCAGCGGTTTTTCGACGTTGCCCAGCACGCGCAGGCCGTAAGCACGGGCCATGGTCTGCACGGTATGGAGCAGGGCCGGATCCAGCGCACTGACCACCGCCACCGAACGCGCCAGGCTGCGCTGGGCGACGTGGTCGATGAATTCGATGCCGTCCATGCCGGGCATGTCCAGGTCGACCAGGATCACGTCCGGCGGCGAGCGCACTTCCTCGAGCAGGCGCAGCGCGCCGACACCGTCGGCGGCTTCGAACACCTGCTCGACGCCCAGCTCGGCGAGCAGACGCAGCGCCATGCGGCGCTGGAACCCATGGTCCTCGACCACCATCACGCTGAGCGCCGTAATCGACATGCCGTTCCCTGGAGAGACTGCCGCCCCTGGCCGCGACGCGGAGCGCCGCGATCGCAACGAACCGACCGCTGCGCAGCCGCGCTGATGGGCTGCATTCGCCCCGACTGTATCCGTGCATAGCGTCCAACGGCAACGGCGCCGACGAACGGTCGCAGCCGTCGCACGGGCAACGGGGCGGTGATGGAATGTCCGTCCGGACAGCCACGCGCGCCGGCTACGGCCGCGCTGCACGCGGCACAAAAAAAGCGGAGCCGAAGCTCCGCTTTTCGATTCGATCCGTGCGCGATGCGTTACGGATATTTCGGCGGGTTCGCGGCCCAGGCCGCCTGCACTTCCGCCAGGGTCTTGCGCTCGGCTTCGGTCCAGGCCGGCAGCAATCGCGCGAACTGCGCGCTGTTGACCCACTGGGTCGGCTCGGTGCGCACGGCGGCGGCATACCACTGCACGGCTTCGTCCTTGCGACCCAGCGACCACAGCGCCATGGCGAAAGTCGGCGGCATCCACGAAGCGGTGACGCCACGTGCGGCGTACAGCGTGCGCCACTGTTCGAACGCGGCCTTGTCGTCGCCGGCGCGGTACAGATCCCAGCCGTAATTCCACATCACTGCGCGCCAGATGCCGTCGCTGGCGTCCAGGCCGGACAAGGCGCGTGCGTACAGCTGACGGCCGAGGTCGACGCGGCCGCTTTCCATGGCCAGGTGCGCGAGCTGCGCGGCTTCGGCGTCGGCGCCGGCCTTGCGCTCGAGAATGCGGCTGAGCTTCTGCATCGCCGCTTCGCCGGTCTCGCGCACGACCACCACCGGCTTGGTGGTGTTGGTGTCGGCGTCGAAGTAGAACTCGGCGGGCTTGGGCAGCGACGGCGTGGTGGCGGTCTGGGCCGCTGCGGTTCCGGATACGGCCAGCACGGCCGTCAACAACAAGCTACGAATACGCATGATCGATGGATCCCCCTGATACCCGCACATGCTAACCCGAGCGGGGTCCGGATCGCGCCGTTCATCACGCTTTTTGCGCTAAATCGTGCGCCGCCGGACCCCGGCGCGAGCGCCGGGGCGGCGAGAATCGGGCCCCGCCTCAGCGCGGCTGCAGGGTCACCCGCTCGATCGCCCACAGCGGGTCATGGCTGCCGCTGGCGAACACCAGGCACAGGTCGTGGGTGCCCGCGGTCGCGGCGACCTTGGCGCGCAGGGTGGTCAGGCCGGCGGTACGGCGTGCCGAACCCAGCGGCAGCACCGCGATCGGCGCGCCTTCGCAGCCGTCGGCACGCACTTCCAGCGCTCCTTCAGGGCCATTCGCGGGGCGGCTGACGATCTTGGGCGTGTCGCGCCAGAGCTGGTAGTTGTACGGCAGTTGCCCGACCCGGACCTCGATCGCGCCGACCTGGTCCAGCGCGGCGCCTTCGTAGATCCAGCACGGGTCGAACACGTCCGCGAGCAGGGCCGCGCGCGGCGAGCGTCCGCCGATGCCGTCGGCCGGGGCGTCGTCCTCCATGCGCAGGTTCAGGCCGCCCTTGCACTGGCGCAGGCGGTTGCCGGTGCGCTGGGTCAGCGCGGCCATGTCGGCCGGGGCGTAGCGGCGCGGCGCCGACAGCGCGCGGCCGTCGACGTAGGTCGCGGCCTGGAAGGTGGTCGGCGGGCGCAGCGGCAGGGCGGTGCCGTACAGGGGCGAAGCGTTGTTGAGCTCGCCCTTGCCCTCGACGTAGCGGATCTGGCCGAAACCGACCTGATTGCTCAGCTTGACCACCGGCTGGCCCTGGGCGTCGCGTTCGGCCTGGTAGCGCACCGCGAACGCGGCGTCGGAGGCCTGCACGTTCTGGGCCCGGTAGCGGGCCATCTGCGGCACCAACCGGCGCAGGAAGCTGTCCCAGTCGCGCGCGCCCTTGGGCGACCACACCGCTTCGGCCAGCGCGGCGGTGCGCGGAAACAGGGCGCGCTCGGTCGCGTCGAAGGTACGGCGGTGCTCGGTCCACAGGTTGGCCTGGGCGCCGAGCACGTGCTTGGCCTGCTCGGGCGTGAGCTCGGCCGGCACCGGTTCGAAGCCGTACACGGCCTTGAGCGTGATCGCGGCCAGGCGGCCGGCGGGTTCGTCGTCGTTGTCGCTCTGGACGTGGTCGAAGTACAGGTCCGGCGCCGGCGACAGGATCACGTCGTGGCCGGCGCGCGCGGCTTCGATCGCGCCCTTGGTGCCGCGCCAGGACATCACCGTCGCGCGCGGCGGCAGGCCGCCTTCGAGGATCTCGTCCCAGCCGACCAGGCTGCGGTTGCGGCTGCCGAGGTATTTCTCGATCCGGGCCACGAACCAACTCTGCATCGCCATCTCGTCCTTCAGCCCCAAGGCGGCCTTCTGCGCCTGGATGCTGGGCGAGGCCTGCCACTGGTCCTTGGCCGCCTCGTCGCCGCCGATATGGATGTAGCGGCCGGGGAACAGGGCGGTGACCTCGGCGAGCACGTCCTGGAGGAAGCCGAAGGTGGCGTCGTCGGTGTTGAACAGATAGGTGTGCACGCCCCAGTCGGGCGACACCGGCGGCGGCGCCTTGAGCACATCGCCCACGCCGTACTCGGGGTAGGCGGCGATCGCGGCCTGCGCGTGGCCAGGCATTTCGATTTCCGGGACCACGGTGACGTAGCGTTCGGCGGCGTAGCCGACCACGTCGCGGATCTGCTCCTGGGTGTAGTAGCCGCAGTACGGCAGCGGCGCGCCGGTCGCGGGATCGTGGCCGGACGCGCCGGCCGGAATGCGGCAGGCGCCGACTTCGGTGAGCTTGGGGTACTTCTTGATCTCGATCCGCCAACCCTGATCGTCGGTGAGATGCCAGTGGAAGGTGTTGAGCTTGTGCAGCGCCATCTGGTCGATCAGGGTCTTGACCTGCTCGACGCTCTGGAAATGCCGCGCCGAATCCAGCATCAGCCCGCGCCAGGCGAAACGCGGCGCGTCCTCGATGCGTTGTGCGGCGATCTGGACCGTGCCGCGGCCGCCGTCGGCAGTGGCCAGCTGCCACAGCGTGACCGCGCCATAGAACAGGCCGGCCGGCGCACGCGCCTGGATGCGCGCACCTTCCGGGCCGATATCCAGGGTGTAGGCCTCGTCGCTGGGCAAAGCGGCCTGGCGGTCGATCGCGAACACCACGGTGTGCGCGGCCTCGCCCTGGGCCTGGCCGCTGGCGTCCACGCTCGGCGCGAAGCCGCGCAGGCGCTGCAGACGCGCGGCGAAGTCGCGCGCGATGCGCGCCGCTTCCTTGTCGCCGCCGGCTGCCTGCAGGCGCGTGCCTGCGTCCAGGGAGAACGCGCCCTCGCGCAGTTCCACCTTGGCCGGCAACGGAATCACCGGGGTGGCTTGCGAGCGCTGCGCGGCCGGCACCTCCACCGCAGCGTTCTGGCCGCCACGCTGGCAGGCCGACAATGTGATCGCCGTCACCATGGACAGCACTACCGCCGCGGCCACAGCCGCGCGCATGCGTTTACCGCTCATCCCCGCCCCCTCGTTGCCCTTCCGACACTCATACAACAAGCGGGCCCGGCGTAACCGGGCCCGCTGTCGCAGCTGAACGCTACCGGACCGCACGTGGGCGCGGTAGTGCATGGATCTTAGGCTGCGGCTCGCCGTAGGCGAACCGCAGCGTCGCGCCGGTCCGAAGCTGCGCGACGGTGCGGTTGCCACCGCACCCTACACCCGGGCCTCAATAATTGAATCGGAAGTTCAAGTAGTACTGACGGCCGTTCTCGTAGACCGAACGGGGACGGTCCTTGGTGGCGTAGTACGTGGTCTTGGGGTTGTTGAGGTTCATCGCGTCCAGGCTCAACGCCATGTGGTCGTTGATCTTGTAACCGAACGAGGCCGACACGGTGTCGATTTCGTCCTGGTAGAAGGCCGAGTTGCGATCCAGGCCGCTGTAGAACTCGGAGCGATAGGTGTAGTTGAGGCGGGCGTTGAAGCGCTCGTTCTCGAACCACAGACCGACGTTGTAGGTGTTCTCGGAGGTGCCAAGCATCGGCGTGCCGTCGTCGGTGTCGGATTCGGCGTAGGTGTAGTTCGCGAACGCGCCGAAGTACTCGCCGATCGGGCCTTCCCAGGCCAGCTCGAAGCCGTTGACCTTGGCGTTGGAATTGACCGGGATGGTCACGTCGTAGTCGACCATCGCGCCGTTGGGACGCTGCGCATCGATGGTCAGGTACTGACGGCGCACGTTGGCCAGCGAGACGTAGTTGTCGATGTTCATGCTGAACACGCCGACGGAGAACAGCGCGCGCTCGCCGTAGTACCACTCCACGGTCGCGTCGAGGTTGGTCGACAGGATCGGGGCGAGGTTGGGGTTGCCACCGGTGCCGGTACCGACCCCGTTGACCGCGGCCGGCGGGAGCAGCGAGACCGCACCCGCGATGGCCGAGAAGTCCGGCCGGGTCAGGGTGCGCGAAGCCGCCAGGCGCAGGACCACGTCTTCGGTGATGTCGAGCTTGAGGTTCGCGCTCGGCAGCCAGTCCTTGTACGTGTTCTTGGTCAGCACGGTCTTGTAGGCGCCGAACGCCGACGTGGTGATCGCGGCCGGATCGGTGGCGGAGGTGCTCACGTAGTTGGTGACGTCTTCCTGGGTCTCGACGTAACGCAGGCCGACGTTGGCCGTCCAGCGCTCGCCCTGGAAGTTGATCTGGCCGTAGGCGGCGGTGCTTTGCTCTTCCAGGCCATAGGCGCCGAGGAAGTAGAAACGCGACACCGGATCGCGGTTGGCCAGGCGGTTGAACGCGGCCAGGCTTTCCGGCGAGAAGTACCAGATGTTGCGCGGGAAGTTGCCGCCGATGCCGTTGGCGAAGTCGCCCGGGTAGTTGCTGAAGCCCTGCGGCCAGTTGGCCGGATTGAACGGGTCCTGCGGCAGCGCGAAGTTCGGGCCCTGCGCGGTGACCTGGTCGAGGTTGCGCTCGTGCCGCGCCTGGCGCACGCCGAAGTCGATCGAGGTCACCAGGCCGCCGTCGAAGAAGTACGTACCGTCGATCTGGCCCCAGTCTTCCTTATCTTCGACGTCGATGTCCTGGAAGCCGAAGATCCAATCCAGGCGGTAGTCGGTGTTCGGGATGCCGGGCGCGCCGGTGTTGGCGTTGCCCAAGTGCCAGTTGGCCGCGCCGACGCCGTTGAGGCCCCAGCCGCCGCCGCTGTTCAAGCCCACGTCCCACTCGGCCACGTCCTGCACCGGGGTTTCGCCGTGGCCTTCGGAGGTGCCGGCCTGCGCCGAGAAACGCAGCTTGTCGCTGACGTCCCACTTGCCTTCCAGGCTGAAGAACTCGGTGCTGGACTTGGCGCCCGGACGCGAGATCTGGTCGTAGATGCCGAAGGCGTTGGACGGAGTGACGCCCGGAGTCGGCGCGAAGTTGGCCGACACCAGGGTGTTGTTGCGCACCACGTAGCCCGCCAGCGGCACCTGGCCGTTGGTACCGTCGAGGCCGTTGATGATGCGGCTGCCCCAGATCATGTAGTTGCGGTTGTAGTTGTCGGCCTTCATGTCCGAGCGGAAGTAATTGGCTTCCAGTTCGAAGTTGTCGGCCGGCTTCCACTGCGCGGTGAACATGCCGCCGGTGCGCTTGCGCTCCTGTTCGAACAGCGCCGAGCCCAGCAGGGTCGGGAAGAACACGCCGACCAGGTCGGGATGGGCGACACCGGCGGCGGTGTTGGGGCCGATGGCCTCGTAGCCGAGCAGCTCCTGACCGTCGCGGCGCAGGTGGCGCTCCTCGCTGAAGGCCTGCACGGTGATGCCGAACGTGCCGTCTTCGTTCTTCCAATTGCCCAGCACCGAGATCTGCGGATCGGTCTTGCTCGGCTGCTCGGCGTAGACGCCGCCGACCGAGCCGAAGATGCTGAAGCCCTTCTCGAAGTTGAGCGGGTTGCGGGTGACGATGTCGACGCTGCCGACCGCGCCGCCTTCGACCAGTTTGGCCTCGGACGACTTGCGCACGATCACTTTGTCGACCAGTTCCGACGGCAGCAGCGAATAGCTGACGCTGCGGCCCACGGTGCCGGTCTGGTTGAGCACGAACCAGTCGCCGGTGGCGATGTTGTGGCCGTCGATCAGGGTCTGGGTGAGGCTGGGACTGGTGCCGCGCATGGACACGCGGTCGTTCTCGTCGAACGCGCCTTCGTTGGCGCTGGCCGCCGAGATGTTGACGCCCGGCACGCGCGAGAGCGAGTCGGCGACGTTCTTGTCCGGCATCTTGCCGATGTCTTCGGAGGTGATGACCTCGACTCGGGTGACGTCGTCGCGCTTGGTATCCAGCGACTGTTCGATCGCGCCGCGGATGCCCTTGACCACGATGGTGTCGAGGTCCTTGGCTTCCTGCGAGGCGGCGGTTGCGTCCTGGGCCACGGCCTGGCCGGCAAAGCCGAGGGCCGCGACGATACTGACGGACAGAATGGTCTTGCGAACTTTCATTGGGTTCTCTCCCTCGGGCTATGGTCCTCTCCGCCGCTCGATCTGCGTCGATTGGGCGAAGCCTGGTACGTCCTGTTCCAGCGCCGTTGGTGGCCGGCGCCGGCAATTCAGCGGATAACGCGAAGCGCGCTGCCGGGCTCAGGCCTCATTGGCGTGCTCCAGGTACCAACTGGCGGCGCCGATGACGCCGAGTTGTTCGTTCTCGATCAGCCGTACCGGTACGCGCTCCAACACCGGGCGCATCGCACCCTTGTTGAGCAGGCGTTCGCGGAAGCTGCTGGCGTCGAGGAAATCCTTGAGCTGCGGCAGGATGCCGCCGGCGATGAACACCGCCTTGGCGCCGCTGATCACGGCCAGGTCGCCGATCACGCTGCCCAGCAGCGCGCAGAAAGTCAGCACCGCTTCGCGCGCGAGCGCGTCGCCGCGGCGCGCGGCCTCGGTGATCGCGGCCGGCGCGCGCAGGCTGGGTTCGACGCCGTCGATCGCGCACAGCGCGTCGTACAGGTTGACCAGGCCGGGGCCGGACACCAGGTGTTCGGTCGACACATGCGCGCCGCGCTGCTGCATCCAGCGCAGGATTTCGATTTCGCGCGCGCTTCCGGGCGCGAATGCGGTGTGGCCGGATTCGGTCGGCAGGATCACGGTGGCGCCGCGGAACGGAATCCGCACCGCCGCGCCCAGCCCGGTACCGGGGCCGATCACCAGCACCGGCCCCGGCGCGGAATCGCTGACGCCCGGGGTGAGCAGGGTCGAGTCGCCGGGCGCCATGCACTGGGCGGCATGTGCGGCGGCCTGGAAGTCGTTGATGAACTGCACTTCGCGCAGGCCGAGCTCGCGGCGCAGCTCGGACAGCGAAATCCGCCACGGCAGATTGGAATTGATCACCGCGTCGTCCAGGACCACGCCCGCGCAGGCGATCGCGACCCGGTCGGCGCCGGCGCCGGCGCCCGCACCGGCCAGGAAATCGGCCAGGATCGCGGACAGGCTGGGGTAATCGGCGCACACGTACTTGCGGTGCGCCAGCACGGCCACCGCGGACTCGCCCGCAGCACCGGCCCGGACCAGGCCGACCCGGGTGTGGGTGCCGCCGACGTCGGCGGCGATGAACGGAGACACGGCCGGGGCCAGTTTGCTGGCAGCGCTCATGCGGCCCGCTCCAGCCGTGCCGAGACGGTGTTTTGACCGCTCGCCCTTTCGGCGCGCCAAGACTGCGCCGCGCGGGGCGAAAACGCCGTCCGCTTCGAATCCCACTGCATCGCTTCCCTCCGTTGATCCCGGCCAGCCCCCGGCTGGCGGGGCCGAGATTGCCCACGATCTGACAACGTTGTCAACTTGTGGTCACGCGGCCCTAACGAATGCACGAAAAGCACGCTCTACCGGCATTTTTCTTGGTGCAGCGCAACATGGCGGAGCGCCCCCAACAGGCCCGCCCAGGCTGGGTTTGTGCCCCCTTCTGGCTTGTCGGACAAAGTTGTGACACCGTTGAGCCAACGGATGTCGTGCAGGTCAAATGCGACATGGCCGTAACGCCGCGGGGCGCTCCCCGCGTTCCTGGAGGGGAGTCCTGATCACATGTCCACGCCCAATACCGGCGGCCCGCCGCAGCGCTATCTCGGCTCGATCGCGATCGTCGGCGCGCTGTTCTTCATCTTCGGCTTCGTCACCTGGCTCAACGGCCCGCTGATCTCGTTCGCGCAGCTGGCGTTCGAGGTCAACGAGACCGCGGCCTTCCTGATTCCGTTCGCGTTCTACATCTCCTACTTCTGCCTGGCCCTGCCTTCGTCGGTGATCCTCAAGAAGACCGGCATGAAGAAGGGCATGGCCCTGGGCCTGTTCCTGATGGCGGTGGGCGCGGCGCTGTTCGGCGAGTTCACCACCCAGCGCTGGTACCCCGGCGCACTGACCGGCGTGTTCGTGATCGGCGCCGGCCTGGCGGTACTGCAGACCGCGGTCAATCCCTACATCAGCATCCTCGGCCCGATCGAGGGCGCGGCGCAGCGCATCGCGGTGATGGGCATCTGCAACAAGATCGCCGGCATCCTGGCGCCGATCGCGCTGGGCGCGCTGGTGCTGCACGGCATGGGCGACCTGTCCACGCAGATCGCCAGCGCCGACGAAGCCGGCAAGCAGGCGCTGTTGAACGAGTTCGCCGCGCGCATCCACCTGCCCTACCTGGTGATGGCCGGCGCGATGGCGCTGCTGGCGGTCGGCATCCTGTTCTCGCCGCTGCCGGACGTGCGCGCCGAGGAAGCCAATGCCGACGGCGGCGACGGCGCATCCGCGCGCAAGACCAGCCTGTTCCAGTTCCCGCACGTGTGGCTGGGTGCCTTGTGCATCTTCACCTACGTCGGCGTGGAGGTGATGGCGGGCGACGCGATCGGCACCTACGGCCACGGCTTCGGCCTGCCGCTGGATCAGACCAAGTTCTTCACCTCCTTCACCCTGGGCGCGATGCTGGTCGGCTACCTGGTGGGTCTGGTCACAATCCCGCGCTTCATCTCGCAGGAACGCTACCTCAGCTTCTCGGCCGTGCTCGGCGTGGCCCTGACGATCGGCGCCTACCTGACCCACGGCATCGTCTCGGTCGGTTTCGTCGCCGCGCTGGGCTTCGCCAACGCGATGATGTGGCCGGCGATCTTTCCGCTCGCGATCCGCGGCCTGGGCCGTTTCACCGAATACGGTTCGGCGCTGCTGATCATGGGCATCGCCGGGGGCGCGACCATCCCGCTGCTGTTCGCGGCGCTGAAGCAGCACTACGACTTCCAAGCCGTGTTCGCGCTGCTGATGATCCCCTGCTACCTCTACATCCTGTACTTCGCCCTGCGCGGCCACCGCGCCGGCCTGCGCCGCGCTGCGGCTGTCGGCACGCCTTCGACACAACGCGCGTGACCTGGACGCGGCGGGCCGGCACATCCGGTCCGCCGCGAACGCCGATACCATGGGCGCCCGATACCGGCGCCAGGTCACTCAGGACTTATGCAGCAAGCGGATACGAGCTCGACCGCGACACCCGCGGGCGACACGCAGTACACCAAGGACTGGTTCCAGCCCCATGTGCGCAACTGGGAGCGCTGGCTGGACGGTTTCCGCGACCGCCCGGGTCTGCGCTTTCTCGAGATCGGCAGCTTCGAAGGCCGCTCGACCGTGTGGCTGCTGCAGAACGTCCTGACCCAGCCCGACAGCCGTATCGACTGTATCGACCTGTTCCGCCCCGATCCGCTACAGGGCGACTACCACCAGCGCTTCCGCGCCAACGTCGCGCCGTGGAAGCAGCGGGTCGTCGAATATGCCGGCCCCAGCGCCGAGCAGTTGGGCCGCGTGACCGGCCCCTACGACATGGTCTACGTCGACGGCTGGCATACCGCGTTCGGCGCACTCGCCGACGGCGTGATGTCCTGGCCGCTGCTCAAGGTCGGCGGGTTGATGATCTTCGACGACTACCTGTGGATGCCGCCGGCCTATTACGAGGCCAGCAAGCCCAACAAGCTGGTGCGCGAGTTCTGGCGCGCGCTGGGCAAGCGCTGGCAGGACCGCGCGATCGCGCGTATCGCCACACAGACGCCCAAGTTGGGCATCGACGCCCTGCTGCGCACGCTGGAAGGCCAGTACGAACTGGTCGAGCGCGGCTATCAGCTGGCGATCCGCAAGACCCGCAGCTTCGACGATGTGACGCTGGAGCTGGACACCTGAGCCCGGCCGCGCGCCTGTGCCGAAGCCGGCGACCCGTAGGCGCCGCTTGCGTCGCGTCGGCGCCCGAGTAGGCTAGGCGACACGCCAGCGCGCTCCGAACGCCACGGCGACTCCGATCGACTACCCCGAGGCAGCGGTGCGCCGACCCACGATCAAAGACGTCGCCGAACGCGCGCAGGTCTCGCTGAAAACCGTCTCGCGCGTCATCAACGACGAGCCCAGCGTGCACGCCCGCACCCGTGCGCGGGTCAACCAGGCCATCGCCGAACTCGACTACCGCCCCGACCCGTCGGCGCGCAGCCTGCGCAGCGCGCAGCCGTATGCGATCGGCGTGGTCTACGACAATCCGAACCCGTACTACATCATCAGCGTGCAGAACGGCGTGCTCGCCGCCTGCCGCGAAACCGGCTACGGCTTGCAGATCCATCCCTGCGACTCTTCCTCGCCGTTGCTGGCCGCCGACCTGATCGACCTGGTCCAGGGCGCGCGCCTGGCCGGCCTGGTGCTGGCGCCGCCGATGTCCGAGCGCATGGAACTGGTCAGCGAACTGGTCGCGCACGGCATCCGCCTGGTGCGCATCGTCTCGGCCGCCGAGGACCCGCAGGACGGCGCACCCTGCGTCTGGGTCGACGACCGCGACGCCGCCTACGACATCACCGAGCACCTGATCCAGCTCGGCCACCAGCGCATCGGCTTCCTCTGGGGCGGAAAATCGCACCGCTCCAGCTGGGAACGCTACAAGGGCTACGCGCAGGCATTGGCCGACTACGGCATCGGCGAAGACGAGGACCTGGTGCTGCCGGGCGACTATTCCTTCGACGACGGCTTCCGCGGCGCGCGCCGTTTGTTCGCCCTGCCCAACCGGCCGACCGCGATCTTCGGCAGCAACGACGAAATCGCCGCCGGCGTGCTCGCGGCGGCGAAGTCCAGCGGTATGCACGTGCCCTACGACCTGTCGATCGCCGGCTTCGAGGACAGCCCGTTCTCCAAGCAGTCCTGGCCGACCCTGACCACCGCGCGCCAGGCCACCGAGGAGATCGCCCGTCACGCGGCCTACCGCCTGATCGCCGACCTGCGCCGCGAGACCGACCAGCCCTTGCAGATGCCGGGCAACGAGGGCTTCAGCCCGATTTTGGTGGTGCGCGGCTCGACCGCGCCGCCGCGGCCGGAACGGGGCTGAGGCGCGAATCGCAGCGCGCTTCGCTTCGGCGTTCGTCTCTCGGTCCGCCTTGCGGTTCGCTTCGGGGTAGGAGCGGCGCAAGCCGCGACCGCGAACCTTCGGCTACCGCGCAATCGCGGCTCACGCCGCTCCCACAATCCAGGCTCGGTCTCGCATAGCGGCACGACGAGCGCAGTAGCTTCTTGTGGGAGCGGCGTAAGCCGCGATTACGACACTTCGGTTGCTGCGAAGTCGCGGCTTACGCCGCCCCTACCCCAAAGCGAATCCCAAGGCCGAAGCCGGCACTATCGTGCGCTGTCAGCCGCGCAGCTTCGCCGCCGCGCGCGCCAGGGCCTCGATCTGCGCCCAATCGCCGGCCTTCACAGCGGCCGCCGGACACACCCAGGAGCCGCCGACGCAGGGCACGTTGGCCAAGGCCAGGTAGTGCGGGGCGTTGTCGGGCCCGATGCCGCCGGTGGCGCAGAAGCGCAGCTCCGGCAGCGGGCCGCCGATGCCGCGCAGCGCGCTCACGCCGCCGATCGATTCAGCCGGGAAGAACTTGAGATAGCGGTAGCCGTGGTCGGCCAGGGTCATCGCTTCCGACGCGGTCGCAGCGCCGGGCAGCCAGGGCAGGTCGGTGCAGGCGGCCGCGGAGATCAGGGCCGCGCTCGCGCCCGGCGACACCGCGAAGGTCGCGCCGGCTTTCTGCGCGGCGGCGAAGTCGGCCGGCCGGCGCACGCTGCCGACGCCGACCCAGGCGCCTTCGACCTCGTTGGCGATCGCGCGCACCGCGTCCAGTGCGACTGGAGTGCGCAAGGTCACCTCGATCGCAGGCAGGCCGCCAGCGACCAGCGCGCGCGCCAGCGGCACCGCCTGGTCGAGCTCGTCGATCACCAGCACCGGCACCACCGGCGCCAGCGCCAGCACGGCGGCGACGCGTTCCTGCAGATCGTGGATCGAATTCATCGCTGGCTCCATGAAAATCATTGCGGGATGCGGCTGTTGCGGGCTGCAGCTGCGAAGTGCGACCGTCGCGGATGTCGCCGGCGCGCGGACCGCGTCCGGGCTACGGCAAAGCGCGCCGCGCTCGCTTGCCGCTCAGGCTAGCCGCCATCGCCGTCTGCGCTCAAGCGCGCGCGGCGACTTCGTCGATGTGCTTGAGCAAGTCGGCCGGATCCTCGTAGACCCGGAACGCGCCGGCGCGCTCAAGTTCTTCCTGACCGTAGCCGCCCGAGAGCAGGCCCACGCCCAGGGCGCGCGCACGACGCGCGGCCAGCAGATCCCAGATGCTGTCTCCGACCACGATCGAATGCTCGATGTCGGCACCGAGCTTGTCGGCCGCGGCCAGGAACAGATCGGGGTCGGGCTTGGCGTGACGGACCATGTCGCGGGTAATCACCAGCACCTTTTCCGGATCCACGCCGAGCGCGACCAGGTTGTGTCGCGCGGTCTCCATGCGCCCGCTGGTCGCGATCGCCCAAGGGATGTCGTTGTCGCTGAGGTAGGCCAGCAACTCGACTGCGCCCGGCAGCGGCCGGATCTGAGTCGCCTGCGCGCCGTAGGCCTGCGCGTGCAGACGATGCAGCCGCTCGATCCGTTCCGGAGTGATGTCGATTCCCGTCTCGCGCAGCAGGATGTTGGTGAACAGCCCGCCGCTCATGCCGATCTTGCGGTGGATGCGCCACACCGACAGCGGGATGCCGTCGGCGTCCAGCGCCTGCTTCCAGGCCAGCACGTGCTGATAGACGCTGTCGACCAGGGTACCGTCGAGGTCGAACAGGAAAGCGGTGCGGACGGGGGCGGGCATGTTGCGCTCCAGGTGTGGCGGTGCGGATAGAAGGCGTTTCGATTGTCGCTCGGCTTCAGTTGCTGCTTGTTCTTCTGCCGTCATTCCCGCCTACGCGGGAATGACGGCAGAAGAAATTTGGCGCCAACGCAGCCTCACCCCTCATGCCGCGCAAACACCCCCGCACCCTTGTCGGCCGGCGCGGCATAGTCGCGGAACGCGGCGAACAACTCGCGGCCCAGTCCGACGTGATGCGTGGACAGGTCGACGACCGCGTCGGCGCGCTGGGTCCAATCGTCGTCGGTCCGCAGGCTCAAGGTGCCGGCGACCGCATCCACGCGGATCACGTCGCCGTCGCGCAGTTTCGCCAGCGGCCCGCCGCAGGCGGCTTCCGGGGTGACATGGATCGCGGCAGGCACCTGGCCCGACGCGCCGGACATGCGGCCGTCGGTGACCAGGGCGACGCGGTGGCCGCGCTTCTGCAGCACGGTGAGGGTGGGCGTGAGCTGGTGCAGTTCCGGCATGCCGTTCGCACGCGGGCCCTGGAAACGCACCACCACGACCACGTCGCGGTCGAGTTCGCCGCGTTCGAAGGCCTGCTTGACCTCGTGCTGCTCGGCAAACACGCGGCACGGCGCCTCGACGATCCAGCGGTCCTCGGGCACCGCCGAAACCTTGATCGCAGCGGTGCCCAGCGCGCCGAGCAGCACGCGCAGGCCGCCGTCGGCGCGAAACGGCTCGGCGACCGGACGCACTACGGAGGGGTCGCCGCTGCGTCCGGTCGCCGGCACGTAGGCGATGCGCCCATCGCCTTCGAGCCTCGCTTCGACGCGGTAACGGTCCAGGCCGGGGCCGGCCACCGTTTCCACATCGCCATGCAGCAAACCGGCGTCGAGCAGCTCGCCTATCAGGAACGCCAGACCACCGGCGGCGTGAAAGTGGTTCACGTCGGCGCTGCCGTTCGGGTACACGCGCGCCAGCAGCGGGATCGCCGAGGACAGCGCGTCGAAATCCTCCAATCGCAGTTCGATGCCGGCCGCGGCCGCGATCGCGATCAGGTGCAGCAGGTGGTTGGTCGAGCCGCCGGTCGCGTGCAGGCCGATCACGCCGTTGACGATGGCGCGCTCGTCGACGATGCGGCCGATCGGGCGGTAGTCCTCGTCCAGCGCGGTGATCTGCGCCGCGCGCCGCGCGGCCTGCGCGGTCAGCGCGTCGCGCAGCGGAGTGTTGGGATGGACGAAACTGGAGCCTGGCAGGTGCAGGCCCATCAGCTCCATCAGCATCTGGTTGGAGTTGGCGGTGCCGTAGAAGGTGCAGGTGCCCGGGCCGTGGTAGCTGCGCGCCTCGGCTTCCAGCAGTTCGTCGCGGGTCGCCTCGCCGGTGGCGTAGCGCTGGCGCACGCGCGACTTTTCGTCGTTGGGCAGGCCCGAGGTCATCGGCCCGGCCGGCACGAAGATGCCCGGCAGGTGGCCGAAGTGCAGCGCGCCGATCAGCAGGCCCGGCACGATCTTGTCGCACACGCCCAGGTACAGCGCGGCGTCGAACATGTCGTGCGACAGCGCGATCGCGGTCGACATCGCGATCACGTCGCGCGAGAACAGCGACAGTTCCATGCCTTCGCGGCCCTGGGTGACGCCGTCGCACATCGCCGGGACGCCGCCGGCGACCTGGGCGGTCGCGCCGGCTTCGCGCGCGGCGGCCTTGAGCAATTCGGGAAAACGCTCCAGCGGCTGGTGCGCCGAGAGCATGTCGTTGTACGAGTTGACGATGCCCAGGTTGGGCGCATGGCCCGAACGCAGCGCCTGCTTGTCGCCGGCCGCGCAGGCGGCGAAACCGTGAGCGAGGTTGCCGCAGGACAGGCGCCGGCGCTGCGGCCCACTGCCCTGGGCCGCGTCGATGCGCGCCAGGTAGGCGGCGCGGCGGTCGCGGCTGCGTTCGACGATGGCTTGGGTGACTTGCGCGACTACGGGATGCAATGAGGTATTCACGGGGACTCGTTGGCTGCTAGGCGCTGGCGATGGAGGTCCGGATCGGTGCGTCGACCAGCATAGGGCGACAGCGCGCCGCGGGTGGGAGGGGCGAACTCCGCGGCGACGCTGTCTGTGGGGTCCGCAGCGATCACGGACTCCAGTACAGGGTCGGCGGCGAGGGCGCGCCCGCCAGCACCGAACGGATCGGCAACGCGCAACGCGGATCGCGCTGCGCGGCGTCGAGCACGGCGCGCTTCTTCGCGCCCTCGATATGCAGGTATAGCGCCGGCGCGGTGAAGATTGCGCTCAGGGTCAGGCTCATGCGCGGCTCGGGCATGGCCGCGGTGCGCACCGCGATCACCGGCGCGCGGCCGCGCGGCTGCAGACCGATCTCGCGCAGCGCCGGATTGTCGCTGCCCAGGTCGGGAAACAGCGAGGCGACATGGCCGTCGTCGCCCATGCCCAGCACCGCCACGTCCAGCGGCAGGCCTTCGTTGGCGATCTTGGTCAGCACCGGCATCAGCGCCGCCTCCGGGGTTTCGGTTGGGCGGTACATCGGCAGCAGGCGTGCGACGGAAGCGTTGTGCTGCAGCAGATGGTCGCGCAACAGCTTCTCGTTGGAACGCGGATGCTCGGGCGGCAGCCAGCGCTCGTCGATCGGCAGCACGGTCACCCGCGCCCAATCCAGGGTCTGGGTCGCCAAGGCCGCGAAGAAGCGCTTGGGCGTGTTGCCGCCGGACAGCGCGATGCAGGCCTCGCCGTGGCGCGCGAGCGCGCCGCGCAGGTCGGCCGCGACTTGCTTGGCCAAGGCCTGCGCCAGTTGTTCGGCATCGTCGAACGAGCGCTCGTGCAGGGGCAGCGGCAGCGGTTCGATCACGGTCAAGCGCTCAGCCTGCATCTTCATGCCAGGTCCTCCCGTCGCGTTCGATCAGGGCGACTGCGGCGCTGGGGCCCCAGCTGCCGGCGGTGTAGGGACGCGCCGCCTCGGCGCCCGCGGCCCAGGCGGCGCGGATCGGATCGATCCACTTCCAGGCCGCGTCGACTTCGTCGCGGCGCATGAACAGCATCGGGTTGCCGCGCACCACGTCCATCAGCAGGCGTTCGTAGGCGTCGGCCTGGCGGCCGCCGAATGCCGCGGCGAAGCTCATGTCCAAGGGCACGTGGCGCAGGCGCAGGCCGCCGGGGCCGGGCACCTTGTTCATCAGCCACAGCTTCACGCCCTCGTCGGGCTGCAGGCGCAGCACCAGCTTGTTCGGCGCCAGGCGGCTGGACGGGTCCTGCTCGGCCAGGTCTTCGAAGATCGAATGCGGCACCTGGCGGAAGGTCACCACGATTTCCGACACCCGCTCGGCCAGACGCTTGCCGGTGCGCAGGTAGAACGGCACGCCGGCCCAGCGCCAGTTCTTCACTTCGGCCTTGAGCGCGACGAAGGTTTCGGTCAGCGACTGCGCGCCCAGTTCCTGCGCATAGCCCGGCACCGCGCGACCGTCGACCGCGCCGGCCTTGTACTGGCCGCGCACGGTGTACTGGGCGGCGTTGCCGTTCTCGATCGGGCGCAGCGCACGCAGCACCTTGAGTTTCTCGTCGCGGATCGCGTCGGCGGCCAGCGAGGACGGCGGCTCCATCGCGACCAGGCACAGCAGCTGCAGCAGATGGTTCTGGACCATGTCGCGCAGCGCGCCGGACTTGTCGTAGTACGGTGCGCGCGATTCCACGCCGACCGTTTCGGCCACCGTGATCTGGACGTGGTCGATGTGCTCGGCCTTCCACAGCGGTTCGAACAGCGCGTTGCCGAAGCGCAGCGCGGTCAGGTTCTGCACGGTCTCCTTGCCCAGGTAATGGTCGATGCGGAAGATCTGGGTTTCGGCGAATACCCGGCCGAGCGCGTCGTTGATCGCGTCGGCGCTGACGCCGTCCTTGCCCAGCGGCTTCTCCACCACCACCCGCGTCTTCGGCCCGACCAGGCCGTGCGACTGCAGGCGGTCGCCGACGATGCCGAACAGATCCGGCCCGACCGCGAGGTAGAACACCCGCACCCGCTCGTCGCCGGCGAACTCGGCGGCGAACTCCGGCCAGGCCGCGTCCGAACTCAGGTCCAGGCGCCGGTACAGCAGCAGCGACAGGAAGCCGTCGATCGCGTCGGACTCGCGCGCATCGAGGTTAGCGAACTTGGCCAGGGCCTCGCGGACCCGGCCGCGGTAGTCGTCGTCGCTCTGGCTGTCGCGTGCGATCGCGACGATCCGGGTGCCGGCGACGATCTGGCCGTCGGCGTAACGGTGGAACAGCGCCGGCAGCAGCTTGCGCAAGGCCAGGTCGCCGGTGCCGCCGAAGATCACCAGGTCGAATGGGGCCAGCGGCGCGGAATGCGGCGCCTGGGACGGGGACGGCACGGAATACACGCTCATGGACGGGCTCGGACTGGTATGGGCAAAACCATACCAGGAAAGATACCAGTGAGATACCAGTTAAGCAAACAAGCGCCAGATCAATCGTTTATGTGCCTGTACCGGACCTCAGTTGCCGCCAGTGGTCTGAAACTGGTATCTTTTCAACATGGAGCCCTACCTCGTCAGCGAGTTCCGCCGTCAGGCCCAGGCGCGTCGCGCGCCGGCCTACCAGCACCTGCGCCGGACCCTGCAGCACGCGATCGAGAACGGCGAGCTCACCGCCGGCCAGGCCCTGCCCGGCGAACGCGAGCTGGGCAAGCTGCTGGACCTGTCGCGGGTCACCGTGCGCAAAGCCATCGCCGGCCTGGTCGCCGACGGCCTGCTGGTGCAGCGCCAGGGCGCGGGCACCTTCGTGGCCGAGCGCATCGTCAAATCCTTCTCGCGCCTGACCAGCTTCACCGACGATCTACGCGCGCGCGGGCTGGACCCGCGTTCGACCTTCCTGGAGCGCGGTGTCGGCGAGGTCACGCCCGAAGAGGCGATGGCGCTGAACCTGTCGCCGGGCGCCTCGGTGATCCGCTACTACCGCCTGCGCACCGCCGACGGCGTGGCCCTGGCGCTGGAGCGCACCGTGGTGCCGCTGGCGGTGCTGCCGGATCCGGCCCTGGTCGAGAACTCGCTCTACGAAGCCTTCGCCAAGCTCGGCATCCGCCCCGCGCGCGCGCTGCAGCGCCTGCGCGCGATCGCTTTCGACGCCGAGCAGGCGCGCCTGATGGGCCTGCCCGAAGGCGCGCCGGGGCTGTTCATCGAGCGCCGCACCTTCCTCGACGACGGCCGCGTCGTCGAGTTCACCCGATCCTTCTATCGCGGCGATGCCTACGACTTCGTCGCCGAACTGCAGAGCGAAACCACGCCGTGAGCACTCACCCCCTGCTGGACCCCACGGGCACGCGCATGTACGCCGAGGCGCAGGAAGCCGGCGACGCGGTCGCGCGGCAGTTCGCCGCCAATGCCGATGCCGTCGACGACCTCACCGAACACCTGCGCAACCGACCGCCGCGCTTCATCGTCACCTGCGCGCGCGGCAGCTCCGACCATGCCGCGACCTACGGCAAGTACCTGTTCGAAACCCAGCTGGGCCTGGTCACCGCCTCGGCCTCGCCGTCGGTGGGTTCGGTCTACGCGATCCGGCCCCAGCTCCAGGACGCGCTGTTCGTGACGATCTCGCAGTCGGGCAAGAGTCCGGACCTGATCCGCAACGCCGAGATCGCCAAAGCCGCCGGCGCTCACGTGGTCGCCCTGGTCAACGTGCTCGACTCGCCGCTGGCCAAGACCGCCGACACCGTGCTCGGCCTGCACGCCGGCCCGGAAACCAGCGTCGCGGCGACCAAGAGCTACCTGTGCTCGCTGGCCGCGCTGCTGCAACTGACCGCGCGCTGGAGCAACGACGCCGCGCTGTTCAACGCCGTGCACTCGCTGCCCGACGCGCTGCGCCAGGCCTTCGCGCAGGACTGGTCGGCGCTGGTCGAAGGCCTGGTCGATGCGCGCAACCTGTTCGTGGTCGGACGCGGACTGGGTCTGGGCGCGGCCCAGGAAGCCGCGCTCAAGTTCAAGGAAACCTGCGGCCTGCACGCCGAGGCCTTCAGCAGCGCCGAGGTCAAGCACGGGCCGATGGCGATCGTCGGTCCGGGGTTCCCGGTGCTGGCCTTCGCCCAGGACGACGGCACCGGCGACGGCACGGTCGCGGTGGCCGAGGAATTCCGTGCGCGCGGCGCGCCGGTATGGCTGGCCGCGCCGGGCCGCACCGGTCCGGGCACCTTGCCGATGCCCGCTTCGCAACATTCGGCGATGACGCCGCTGCTGACCGTGGCCAGTTTCTACAAGGCCGTGAATGCGCTGTCGGTGGCGCGCGGTCACAATCCGGATCTGCCGCCGCATCTGAACAAGGTCACCGAGACGGTCTGATGTCCGCACCCGCCGCCACCGCCTTCGTCAACGGCCGCGTGCTCAGCGAGCGCGGTTTCGAATCCGACCTGTGCGTGATCGTCGAGGGCGGCCACATCGTCGCCGTGGTCCCGGGCGTCGCGCCGGCCGGTGCGCGTGTGGTCGATCTGCAGGGCGGTTACCTGGTCCCCGGCTTCATCGACACCCAGGTCAACGGCGGCGGCGACGTGCTGTTCAACGACGCGCCCACGGTCGAGGGCTTGCGCCGGATCGCCGAAGCGCATCGCCGCTACGGCACCACCGGCCTGATGCCGACCCTGATCAGCGACGACGTCGCGGTGATGCTGCGCGCGATCGAGGCGGTGCGCGAAGCCATCGCGCAACACGTACCCGGCATCCTGGGCATCCACCTCGAAGGCCCTTACCTGGCCAGCGCACGCAAGGGCGTGCACAACCCCGACAAGTTCCACACCCCGGACGCGGACGAACTCGACCGCATCGCGTCGCTGGGCGTCGGCAAGACCATGCTGACCCTGGCGCCGGAACGCTTCGACAATGCGACCCTGCAGGCCCTGGCCGCGCGCGGCGTCCTGGTCTGCGCCGGCCACACCGCCGCCGACTACCCGCGTTTGCGCGATGCCTTCGCCCACGGCATGCGCGGCGTGACCCACCTGTTCAACGCGATGACGCCGATGGGCAGCCGCGAACCCGGCGGTGTCGGCGCGGCGATCGAGGACCCGGACAGCTGGTGCGGCGTGATCGTCGACGGCGAGCACGTGCACGACGCCTCGCTGCGCATCGCCATCGCCGCCAAGCCGCGCGGCAAGATCATGCTGGTCACCGACGCGATGCCGCCGGTCGGCGGCGAACGCGAAGACTTCACGCTCTACGGCCAGACCATGACCTGCCGCGACGGCAAGTGCAGCACCGCCGAAGGCACTCTCGCCGGCTCCGCGCTGGACATGGCCACGGCGGTGCGCAACACCGTGCGACGCCTGGGCCTGCCGCTGGACGAAGCCTGCCGTATGGCCTCGACCTACCCGGCCGAATTCCTCGGCCTGGGCCACGAACTGGGCCGGATCGCGCCGGGGTATCGCGCCGACCTGGTGGTGCTGGACGAGGCCCTGAAGGTCGCCGGCACCTGGATCGGTGGAAAAGCTTGACGCAGCACGCGCAGGTGCATTGAACGTCGGCTGCCCCGAACGCAGGCTGCATTGAAGTAGGGAGCGTTGAGCGCAGCGAAACGCACCATCGCGCAACTCCGTCGCTATCGCTTCTCCAAAGCACAACCGCAAGAATCACAAGCCACGCACGCACCCGACCCGATGCGGTTCGCTGCGCTCACCGCATCCTACGGTGCGCGACTACGGCGACCGGGACGGTTCGGCATCGGCCTCGTCTTCAGCGTCGTCCCAGACCACCAGGCTTTCGCCGCTCCCGCGTATCTCCAGGAAAACGGGAGCCAGCGGGCTGACCTCGGGATATTCCGCACCCGGATCGCAACGCACGACGCAGTCCAAGGCCTGCGCCAGGTAACGCGCGAACGCGACGTCGTCGGACCACAAACGGCAGCGCACCAGATACACGCTCAGGAAACCGTCGCCGCTTTCGCTCAGCGTCAGCACGACGTCACCGCAGCCGTACATCGCGGTGCCGTCGTCGGACGCGTACTCCCGCACGAACGCGCCTATCCGCGCCGACAGCAGGCTCAGCACCTGCTCGCGATTCGATCCGAGCACATAGGCGCCGAGGTCGAAGACGGGTTCGGAAGGTGGCTTGGGAATACTCATCGTTGGGTCGTGGTCCAGGCGGATCTGCGTCGCCGTGCCTGGCGCAGCAAGGCGGTCGCTTCGTCGGGCCGGTAGACCCCAACCCAGCCGTCTCGTTCGTCGTCCACTCGTTCGTCATCCAGGTACACGCGCGTGGCGGCGACCTTAGCCGCTGCTCAGCGCCAACGCCAATGGCGGGGCGTAACCGGTTTCATGCACGCGCCGTCCAGACTTCGGGTGCCAAGGGCCTCCGGCTGGCGGGCTCCAGCGCGCGGCCCAGGACCCGCCTGGCGGCCGGTTTGCGCACAAAGGCTATAATTCCGAGTCTTTGCTCGGACCCGGCGGTCGCCGGCTCCCGGCCGGACGCCGCCGTCCTTCCCCCGCCAGCCCACCCGCGGCACCGCCGCGAGAGCCCGCCATGACCAGCACCGCAGAACTCAGCTCGCCCTCGTCGGCGAATACGGACCTGACCAACAGCGTCCTCGACCCCGACTACAGCCTCGAGCACAAGTACACCCGCCAGGAAGGCCGCATCTACCTGAGCGGCGTGCAGGCCCTGGTGCGCCTGCCGCTGATGCAGCGGCTGCGCGATCAGGCCGCCGGGCTCAACACCGGCGGCTTCATCTCCGGCTACCGCGGCTCGCCGCTGGGCGGTTTCGACCTGGAGCTGTGGCGCGCGCGCAAGCATCTGGAAGCGGCCGGCGTGAAGTTCACCCCCGGCCTCAACGAGGATCTGGGCGCGACCATGGTCTGGGGCACCCAGCAGACCAATCTGTTCCCCGGCGCCAAGGTCGAAGGCGTCTACGGCATGTGGTACGGCAAGGGCCCGGGCGTGGACCGCACCGGCGACGTGTTCAAACACGCCAACGCCGCTGGCACCGGCAAGTACGGCGGCGTGCTGGCCCTGGCCGCCGACGACCACGCCTGCCGCTCCTCGACCCTGCCGCACGGCTCGGAAGGCGAGTTCGTCAGCGCGATGATGCCGATCCTGAACCCGGCCGGCGTGCAGGACATTCTCGACATGGGCCTGGTCGGCTGGGCGATGTCGCGTTACACCGGCCGCTGGGTCGGCTTCAAGACCATCGCCGAGACGGTCGAGTCCTCGGCTTCGGTCGACGTCAATCCGCTGGCGCGGCAGATCCTCACCCCCGACGACTTCGAACTGCCGCCGGGCGGTCTCAACATCCGCTGGCCCGATCCGCCGATGGATCAGGAAATGCGCCTGCACCAGTACGCGGTCAAGGCCGCGCAGGCGTTCGCGCGCGCCAACAAGATCGACCGCATGGTCATCGACTCGCCGAACGCGCGCCTGGGCATCATCACCACCGGCAAGAGCTACCTCGACGTGCTGCAGGCGCTGGAGTACCTGGGGCTGGACGCCCGCGCCTGCGCCGACCTGGGCATCCGCGTCTACAAGGTCGGCATGACCTGGCCGCTGGAGCCGGTCGGCCTGCGTGCGTTCGCGCGCGGCCTGCAGGACATCCTGGTGGTCGAGGAGAAGCATGCCTTCATCGAAAGCCAGATGAAGGAGT